>CALMKY010000564.1 GCA_937867195.1 uncultured Saprospiraceae bacterium
CCGCTCAAGACCAAGAGTCTGAGCCAAAGCCGGTGTCTCAGGTTGAGTCTAAATCAGAAACAACGTCAGATTCTGAGCAAAACCCAGATTCAGAAAACAAAGTCTAGGGCGCTTTCACTTTAGCCAAAAAGTAATTGCGTACATCGACTGCGCGCGGATGAATGGGTTTTTGCACTTTCAAGAGATGATCGATACTAGCATCACTTGCTTTTAGCATTGCTTTGGCTAAGCACAGCTCGGCCTCTTCTTTGGTTATATCGAGTGCTAAACTGTTGTTTGATTCAAAATAAGGAACAAGTCCAAGTTCGCTCCAAATAGGCATCACAAAGTCGAAGGGGCGCGATTGTTCAAGCGCGTCAGCAAGATAGACTACTTGAGAAAACAGGCTCATAGGCGCCATCCCGAGTGTATGCTCGGCGATACCATCTAAAATGTCTTTGTCGTCGATATTCCATTTTTCTTTTACAGTCATTGCAGCCACTGGTCCGTGAAGTAGATGACCGTTTTCTTCTTCGAATTTTGTGGGATTTAGTCCAAGACGTTTGGCTTGCAAAACAAGTTCGCTTGCTTTGAGTTCTTTGCATGAATCATGAAGCCAGCAGGCAAGTGCTATTTTGTCCTTGTCTAAGTCAAGCGGCAATTTAGACGCGATATACTCACCTGCTTGAGCGACACCTTTGATGTGTTCGAAGCGCTTGGCTGTGACTCGTTCTTGAACCCAGCTAATTGAGTTGTCGAGCAATGTCTGGTTCATTTGTAATAACCTCGCTCAGTCACGATTCTAGCTACTGCTTGAGGCAAGAACGAATCTATTGGAAAACCCATTTTGATATTTTCTCTTACCTGGGTGCTCGATAAATGAATGCCACCAAAATTTATTGCTTCTACGACAAGACCGCGCAGTTTAGCTTGCATTTCTTTTGCTTCATGACTCAATTCGATTAATTGATTTTCTTTGGTATGCACTGAATGCGGTGCAAGAGCGGCGCGCGGAGCCACGAGTACTCTGCATTTTTTTGCCAGGTCTTTTAATTGATCCACTTTGGTATTGAGAGGTGTTTTTTCGCTCAGTATCGCTCTGTTTTGCAGAGCCGTATTCTGCCTGGCTGCCTGTATTTGTTTATCCAATACAATCAATTGTTCATGTCCGCTTTGTACTTGCTTCTGAAGAATTGATTTTTGGCTTTGAACATCGTCTAATTGTTTGGTTGGAATAGCCTGTGCATTGACCAGTTTTTGTATGCGGGCTTCTTCGCGCACGGCTACCGATAATTGATCTTCGAGGATTCTAATTTGATTTTGTTGCAGAATTTTTTGTTGTTCCAATACACTGATATTAGGATTGGCATCGGCTGTTTTTAGATTAAGTGATTGCAATGATTCAGTAGCTTGTTTTGCCGCCAGTTCCTGTTGGGCACAGTTGATCGTACCCACCGTTTGTCCGGCTTGCAATACAGTTCCTTCTTCGATATTCAAAGATTCCACTTTCCCTGCTGTTTCTGCCGCCACAATGATTTCTTTAGATTCAAAAATACCACTGGCTTTATATGCCTGACCTTTCTTTTTACAAGATGGATGGATGGATAGTACCGCCAGGATTAACCATAAATTTTTCATATCATTTATTCCCTTGGATTATATTTAATAATTCTATTGATTGATTGAGCAGGACGCGGTGTTGGTCCCTTTTGATGAATGCCTGAGTCAGATTGTTCGCATCGTTTGTGTAGTCGTTGACCGTCGTAATACCGTTTTCAAATTGTGCATTGCTGGCGGTTAAAATCGTTTGGTACAATTGGATGATGTTTTCATCTTGCCGGAGCAGATCTTCATAATGAGCTATCTCGAGTTCTTGTGTTTTCATTTTGATGCTTTGCTGCAAGTCAAAGGATTTCTTTTGAACATCTATTTTTTGCAATTGATTTTGTGCAATATCTCTTTCTTTCGAGCTTTGGTGGAGATAGAGATTAGACAAATTCCATTGTGCCCGCAATCCTATAACGGAATATGCCTTAAACTGGTCAGACAAAAGATTGAGCGATGGTTTGCCATATCCACCCTGTATGAATGCTCCGATGCGGGGATTGTATTTCGTCAGAGCCTGATTTAATGATAGAGTGACCAATTCTTTTTGAGCATCGTAGAATTTATATTCCGGCCTGGTACCGTTGGACAGTTGGACGTTTCCATTAAAATGATAAGTAGTATCTAATGACAACCCGGTCAGTGCATTCAGATTATTGACTGCATTGATTTTTTGTCTTTTAATTTCCTGCATGGATTGATCCAGGTCCAATACCTTAACTTTTAATACCGAAGATTGATATCCGCTGGCGACACCCCCTTTAATCTGTTCATTGAGAAAATTCTCTTTTTGCTTCAGATCATTGATCAATACTTGCAATTGGGTAATGGTGAGGTCTGCTATCCTGGCGCCAAAATAGGACCGGCAGATCGATTCTCTAAATGAATATAATTGAACGTCTGCATTGGCGTCATCGACCAATTCGGTCTGCATGATTTGATCTTTATTGGCTCTATGACTACCTCCGTCGTAAATAGACTGGCTGACCTCCAACAAAGCACGATACTGGTCTTTCGGAGGAGTTGGAATATCGATACCCGGAAATTTTATGGGTATCGTAGTGACTTCAGATTGCCACGTCGCCTGACCCGATAAATTTATTTGAGGTAAAATAGTCGAATTATTGATTGCAGTTTGTGCACCCGCCACTTTTCTATTTACATCATGCAGGGCGTGAAGCGGATGATGGTGTTCAGCTGCGAGGTACAATTCGTTTAAAGTAATGGTTTTCTGCGCAATGACCGACATGCCAACCATTAAAAATAAAAGCCAGGAATATTTTTTCATACAAATAGTTTAATACGAATCAGACCATTGATATGCTTTGATTAATGTTTGTTCGCCCTCCGCTCCCGGAAGAGAATTCCCATGTTCCATACCCAATATTCCTTTGTATCCTTTATCGTATAAATATTTAAAGATGTTTTTATAATTAATTTCACCGCTGGTGGGTTCTTTTCTGCCGGGATTATCCCCTATTTGATAATAGGCTATCTCATCATAACACCGCTCGATCGTTTTGATCAAATTACCATCGTTGCGTTGCATATGATAGATGTCATAAAGAATTTTACAAGCCGGACTATTGACCGCTTTACAAATCATATAAGCCTGATCTGCATGTCGGAGGAATAAATCGGCATTGTCGCTCAGGGGCTCCATGACCATTACGAGGTTGTGAGGAGCCAGTATATCGGCACCTCTTTTGAATGCTTCGATGACATGTACCGTCTGGAGGTCCATAGGAAGATTGCGCTCAAAATAACCCGGTACCGCGGTCATCCATTTTGCATTCACCCGTTTCGCTAATTCGACACTGGCTTTACAGGTCTCAACAAACTTATCAATGAATTCCTTTTTTCCTGTGGTTAATGAAACTTTCCAGTTGTCGCCACCATCGATTACAAAGACACCCATGGACATATTGTATTTTGACAATGCAGCCCCAATCTTATTTTGAATCTCCGTAGGCCGCTGAAGCATTCCATTGTCTTCCAAACCTTTAAATCCATTATCGGCCATAAACTTGATTTGGTCGATGAGGTCTTTACCCGCGCTGTTTTCAAACATACCGAAATGCGGAGCATAGATATGTTTAAAACTATAGGGAATGGATCTTGTGTTCTCCCTATTGGAAAGACTTCCCATCATTGGAGCTGCCATGGCAGTACTTTTAACAAAGCTTCTTCTATTCATAAATAATTATTTTTTTATTGATTTCCAGATAAAGTCCGTCAGGGTTGTTTTACGTTGGTTCATTTTTTGATTAAACGCTTTTTCACTCAGACCCAAGCGGGTCGTCACCAGCGGTTTAGCCAGCATAGGATAGATCGTCATCGATTGGACGTACATCATCAGTTCGATTGGCTCAATATACTGTATGGCTCCTTTCTTCACTTCTTTGCGGATATCATCATCCAGTCGCTGCAGCATTAATTTGATGGGAATTCCTTCGAGATCCTTGAGTATTACCTCGGGATTGCGATGCAATTCACTCATGACAAAAATAGGAAGACTGGGAAATTGGATTAGTTTTTCAGTATCCAATTCGATGATTTGCTGAATTTTATTTTTCAAGGGGACATCCGACATGATCATAAAGCCAATCGACGAAAACAGGTTTCTGAATTCTTCCCTGAAGATGATGCTGAATAATTTTTCTTTACTCCGAAAATAGTAGTTCACCATGGATTTGGTCGTGCTGGCCGATTTGGCAATGTCCTGAACCGAGGTGCCATCATAGCCTTTTGCAAAGAATAATTTTCTGGCAGCCGCCATGATTTGATCTTCTTTGTTTTTTGAAACGTTCATTTGATACATCTGTTTAGAACGATCGTTCGATTTACAAATATAAAATGAGAAATCCAATCTGGAAAGTTTTTTTACCCAAAAAAATTAATTTCAATACATCTTACGGCGCCGGATTGGGGATTGCCTTATGTACTTCGTTAATCTCTTTGATTATTTCATCTGATAAAATCAGGTTGGCTGAGTCGATGTTTTCTTTCAACTGATCCAGGGTGGTTGCACCGATGATATTGGCTGTAGTGAAAGACTGTTGCGTAACAAAAGCCAGCGCCATTTGGGCAAGACTCAATCCATGATTTTCAGCGATTTCGAGATAACGGCTGGTAGCCTGCCAGGAGAGTGCACCATTGTATCGTGAAAGATTTTTAAACCGGTTGATTCTATCCCGCGGTGTATCTTCTTCCTTATGATATTTTCCGGATAATAATCCAAAAGCCAATGGAGAGTATGCCAATAATCCGCAATTTTCCCGGATGGCACATTCAGCAATACCTACTTCAAAAGAACGATTGATCAAACTATAAGGATTCTGAACACTTACGATTCTGGGTAAATTATATTTTTCTGACAAACGTATAAAATGCATGACGCCCCATGCAGTTTCATTGGAAACACCAAAGTAACGGATCTTACCCGCCTTGATAAATTTTTCAATGGTCTCCAAAATCAGGATGAAATCATCTTCCCAGGGATCGTGCGGATTATGATGATATCCCAGTTTGCCAAAAAAATTCGTATTGCGGTTAGGCCAATGAAGTTGATACAGATCTATATAATCGGTCTGCAACCTGTTGAGACTGCCATCCAGGGCAGCCGTAATCTGCTCCGGTGTATAATCCAATTGATGATTTCTGATAAAAGCCAAATCCGGCCTATGCCCGGCAATTTTCGTGGCCAGGATTATATTCTTACGTTGTTTCGTTTTAGCAAACCAGGTTCCCAGGTATTGTTCAGTAAGCCCGGTCGTCTCTTTCCTGGGTGGAACAGCATATAATTCAGCCGTATCAAAAAAATTAATTCCCTGTGTAATCGCATAATCCATTTGATCATGTGCCTCTGCTTCGCTGTTTTGTTCACCAAATGTCATAGTACCCAAACAGATCTTACTGACTTGAACATCTGTGGCACCTAAATTTCTAAATTCCATAATTTGTCAAGAAGAGTATTTTTAAAAAAAAAGTTGAAAGTATGCATTTTGCTGCATTCAAAGTATATCCTGTGCCGGGCATTTGCGCGTCTGACACTATTTTAGTATTTATTTTTCGGGTTCCAATATTTTATGAATAATCGAATCAGGAGAATCTTCAATATTAAAATGGAGACCGTAATCGGGATATTCTATCGTTTCAAATTGCGATCTAAGCAAAGCTGCCGGCATATAATGATCTTTCCGTGCGTTCATACGATTCCAAATCAAGTCATAGTCTCCGTGCAATACGATCCATTGAACAGGCCTTGTCAATCCTTGCAGGAGTACGGCTCGGTATTTTTCCTTTAATGCGGAACAGGCAAGTGCGGCTCCTTTATTGGATTCTTCTGTTTTCAGCAGATCGTGCAATGCTTGCAACCAACCTGCCCGATCGTCATCGTTGAGGGGTATCCCCTTGCTCATCTTTTCTTTATTCTCCATGGAATGAAAATCATCTGCGTCATAGAAAGGAATATTTAATTTTTGAGAAATTCCCTTTGCGATCGTCGTCTTACCGCATCCGGACACACCCATCACGATATAATTCATTGTACAACAAAGGTACTGCCGATTCATATTCAGGATGGTATTGACCCACAGGTAATTTTACTTATGCTTTGACAACCTGACAGTATCTGTAAAAGAATTAAATGCAATTGATTGAATATTTACACTATCTGAAAATAAAAATCAGTTTTCCCAATTCACGTACTCTATGTAGTTTTAACCTATGATTAAATCCATTATTTACGTATTTGCGTTTATCATTTTCATTTCATGTAAAAACGAACCTGCTCAAACTAAAACAGCAAAAGTGGAAGATAAGCCAATTAAACTGATCACGTTAGATCCCGGACATTTTCATGCAGCTTTAGTGCAGAAATCCATGTATCCGGAGGTGGACTCTACGGTATATGTTTATTCTCCGGGGGGAAACGACTTGAAAATGCATCTCGATCGCATTAAAAATTATAATTCCGGAAAAGATCACCCGACGAATTGGAATGAAGAAGTCTATAGCGGACCAGATTATTTTGAGAAAATGATCAGCGATAAAAAAGGAAATGCGGTCGTATTATCAGGAAAT
Organism: uncultured Saprospiraceae bacterium; assembly: GCA_937867195.1. GTDB lineage: Bacteria > Bacteroidota > Bacteroidia > Chitinophagales > Saprospiraceae > JADJLQ01. Next base: position 6,670 of record CALMKY010000564.1, read on the forward strand.
AATCGAATCAAAGCAGATTACATTTATAAGTCTCTTGAAGCCGGATTTCATGTGTTCGCTGACAAACCGATGATCATTCACTCCGACGATTTTCCGAAACTAAAATCTGCATTTGATCTTGCGAAACAAAAAGGTCTTACCCTGTATGATATCATGACAGAACGGTATGAAGCAGCCACTCAATTGCAAAAATTATTTTCTCAAAATGACACGGTTTTTGGTGTGCTCAAAGAAGGATCGGAACATGAGCCTGCCATTTCGATAGAGTCCGTTCATTTTTTATATAAATATGTTTCCGGCAATGTCTTGGTCAGGCCCGAATGGTTCCTGGATACAAAACAACAAGGTGAAGGCATCGTCGATGTACAAACTCACCTGGTCGACCTGGTGCAATGGATGGCATTTCCCGAAAAAATTATAGATACGAACGCAATTAAAATAAATACATGCAAAAGATGGCCTACCTCCATCACGCTGAGTCAATATCAGACCATTACCAAATCAAATCAGTTTGCAGATTTTCTTAAAAAGGATATTCAAAAATTTTAGATTCGTGAACTAAAGGATTTCCTGTTGGGATAAGTTTTAGTTTGGAGAGAGAGTACATCACTACGAATGTAAATAAGCCAACTATAAATAAAAACGCCCCCACTACTAATAA
>CALMKY010000565.1 GCA_937867195.1 uncultured Saprospiraceae bacterium
CAAAAGCCGAGCACCAAGAAAGTTGATCTGTGAAAGGAGGTTCAATTATTTTCTTATTTCTTATTTTTTTTAATATTTTAGTTTCGCCAATACTATTGCAATTATAATTTGGTGATGGAATTATTTCTCCTATAGAAGATTGTTTTGTTGATTCGGCAATCCCAACTGACGATCCAAGAGTAGTTGAAAAAAATTGTAAAATACAAGCATTATTTTCTTCTAATAAAGGATTTCTCTTAACATTATAATATTCATTAGTCTTAATCATCCACTTGTAACCAATTGAATCTTTATTGTGTTCCAATACTTTTTCAAAATCATCTTTAGTTAAAGGGTTTGCTCCATAATCAGAAGTCAAATACAATCCATCACCAAATTCTAAGTTCATTTTATTGTCTTTATGCTTTAGGCCATTTAAAATCAAAAGCAGCTGATCCTATGGTGATCTTCTCAGATGAAATCGTGAAGGTCTCTCTTACATTGGCATTATTACCATCCATGTAATCTTCTCTATACGATATCACAAAACCATTTTCAAACTTGATCGTTTTAAGTGCGGTCTTTTTTTCATCGTCGGCAAAAATCACCAGCTCACCTTCTTTTGCTTGATCTGGCTTGGCCATCCAGTTAAGAATTGCTTCCTTGTGTTTGTCATCGGAAGCTAATGTAATCGAGATCAAGCCTTTGCGTACGCGAGCTGATACACGACCATTCTCTTCGATGTTTCTTGAAAAGTCATAAGAAAAAGCTAAGACATTGCTTTCTTTTCCGTCCATTTTAAAATTTGCACTGTGCGGCATAGTTAATTTGTTTTAAAGGTTAAATAATTTGTTTGTTTTTATTTAGAATTATAAGAGACATTCAGTGAGTATTTAAAATCTCTTTCATTGATATTATACATTAATTCAAGAATAATTTCAAAACGTAAAGGTTCTAATTTGCTGATATCAAAGTGCGTAATTCTGCTTCAATCGACATGTCTTTTGACTTTTAGTTCTTCCAACATTTTCAATAAGGTCTCATAAACATGACTTTTAATTTTGGGTTGTATTATTGAATTAAAATCAAAAGTATATAAGTAATCAAAAAAAATCTTATCTATTGACTCCCATAGCAATTTGCTTTCAAATTTCATATAATCACTTATTAAAATAGTTTACACAATAAAAATGAATTAAAAAACTATACATTTTCTGCACCTTCTTTGACACCATCAGAGTCAATGCCAAGTACATAATCAAAGGCACTCGTCACGAACATGGGAACCAGGCTTAGTTTGATATCAAATCTGTCAGGTTGATTTTGATTAATATCAAAATAGGTGATGCGGCCTTTTTTGAGTATTTTATTATCCTCCAGGTCTTTGAGCATGCGTAAAATCGTTTCGTATACATGTTGCTTTTTATCCCTATCGAGCATGGAGGTAAATACATATTGATTCAAAAAATGCTTGAGTAATTTATCTACATAGTCAAGCGTACGAATCACACTGTATTGTCTGAGCTCTACATTATCAACTTTGAATAAAGTAAGACAGTTAAAAGGCATGATACTACCGAAAGCTAATGTGAGTGGATTAAGATTTTCTGCATCCAATCGATTGGTTTCATCGATATTGACTTTGAAATGAAGCCCATTAAACCCTTTTAATGGGCCATGTTGAGCACCCGCGATGGGTTGCGCCAGGTTTTTCATATCATAAAGCTTACCGGCCACTGCCGCAGAGGGGGACCCATACATAACTCTTTTCTCCTGTGGATATTTATCACGCAATAATCCATAGTTAGTAAAAGCTACTGTCCTGGACCATAGTTTTTCTACTCCACCGAGTTTGGGTTTGCCTTCTTCATTGGATGCATCGAGAACTGAATCTACAGATTCGAGATCCTGATAATCGGTCAAGAACAATACTTTATTTTTAGCAGCCATGGTTGATAATTTTTCTATCAATGACTGACCCGGATAGTTGGGAACTACCATCAATGAAAAGTTTTTAGACATATCGATCGCAGCACTATTGGTCTCTGTAATCATATCGGTCAGTTTCTTTACGATGACATCTTCATCCATTTTTTTTGCGTTGGTATTGACGACGACAAGATTCCTTACTTCTTTTTGTGCAGCATTGGTATAAAATAATGCAAGCTCTCGCCATGTCTTTTCGATTGGTCTCGTTTTATCAAATACTGTCGCGAGGTTTTGGTCGATAAGCCCTTGTAATCTTTCTTTCTGAGCATGAGCACTACCGGCTATATCACTACTGCCTTCTAAAAGATTAATTAGCAATACGAGGTCTTTTTTCATATCCTTGCGTGAATCGGTGAACTGAGAGTTTGACAGCCAGTCTTCTCTACGCTCTACGACTTCATCTTTTTCTGATCCAAACATTTTGAGATTGGGCATTTTGAGTAAGTCCGCAATGGTCTTACTCACGGTAGCGAGTCCACCTTGAGAGGATAGCGCATCTTTTGCTTTCTCTCTGATCTGTTGAGAATTGCCCGATGGGTTTTGTTGTAATTCAGCCATAATATTTTAATGGTTCTATATTTTTTTATTAATAATTATTTTGATCAATGATGGGGTTCTGTAGCATCGATATCAGCAACTACGGATTGTAAAAAACTTACCAAAGCTGCCTTTTGTTCTTTGTTCTGTAACAATCGTTGGAAATTAGCCTGCTGCATTAGTATCTCCAGGTTTTTGATGAGATCTTGCTGGTCTTTTAATGCCCTGAGCAAGGGCACCTGCTCCATGATTTTATTGGGTTCGAAATCACTGATCGTATTAAATTTAATGGATTCATCTTTGACTGGTATATGCTCATCTCCTGTCTTCAAGGATACCGTGACCTGAGGCTTCATGATTTTAAACATAGACTCCAGCGAGTAGGTATTATTACCCTGCACGATCATCTCTTCGGGATCTGTAGGGCAATCGTCGCCCTGCAAGGGCATCATCAATATTGTGCGATCAGTGGGTAGATATGTGATACCTACATTAGCTTGTATGCCATCTATAGAATTGGCACCTACATTGGGTTTGTCGTAAGGCATAAGATTTAATTTTTAATGTTAATAATGCTTCTAATGTAAACCATTTTGTTTTATTATTTTAATGTATATTCCAAATAAATTCTTCATTTCCATCCTGGTGATCTACTTCCACTTTGGATCCTTTAGTAATCGTACCACCTATGATCTTATCGGACATCGGAGTCGCGATGCGATCTTCAATGGTATCCTTGAGGGGTCGTGCACCATAGACCGGAGAAAAACCTATTTTGATCAATTGTTTTTTAGCAGCCTCTGACCAAGAGAAATCAATTCCCTGTGCAGATAATAATTTACTAAAGTTTTTGAGGTGAATCTCGAGTATTTCTAAGGCAACGGATTCCGATATCGGGGCGAAGGGTATCAATTGCATACCTCTACCCAATAGTTCTGGTCTGAATGCCTTGGTACCATCGGGCATACGTGCATCGGCCATGACTTCACGCAGTTGATCCCGGGTAGGTGTAATTCCTTTTTTGTATTGATCCGTAATCCATTCGCTACCAATATTGGATGTAAAGACCACGACTGCTTTAGTAAAATCTCCTTTTTTACCTTGCTTATCACTGATCTGACCTTCGTCGAGTATCTGTAAGAATACATCGTACACGCTTTTATGAGCTTTCTCGATCTCATCGAATAAGACTACTGCATAGGGTCGCTGGCGAATCTTATTAACCAATAGACCACCTTCTTTATAACCTACATAGCCTGGAGGTGATCCATACAGCAAAGCAGCAGAATGCTCTTCTTTAAACTCTGACATATCAAACCGGATCAAGGCATTCATATCATTAAATAAATATTCTGCAATAGTCTTGGTAAGCTCAGTCTTACCGGTACCTGTAGGTCCTAAAAAGAAAAATGCAGCAGCTGGTTTATTGGATTCACGCAAGCCTGATCGCGATCTGCGCAAAGCCTCTGCTACTACTTTGAGTGCGTGATCCTGACCGACGACTCGCTTACGCAATTGATTTTCGAGATCGAGTAATTGTTTTTGTTCTTCTGATTGGATCTTACCCATCGGTATTCCCGTCATGTAGGCAATCGTAGCTGCGATGTCTTCAGTGCTTACTGATTTGACAGGCTCGACAGTCCATTCTTTCAATCGATCTATTTTTTGATCTAATGTCTTGATATCAGATACTGCTTTTAATTTTTGTATCAGTAAATGAGATAGTCTGTTATCGAGTGCGGTATCGATCCCTTTGAGATCGATCTCTTTTTCTGATGAAGATTTAGTACTCTCTTCTATTTGTTTTATTTCTGACTCTATCGCATTGACTTCATTTTTATTGGTATCGTTCATCACTTTAGTTGCTGACATGGTCACATCGATTATCTCCAGTGCTGATGTAGGTAATTTTTTATCAGCCATGTATCGCTTAGCTAACTGTACCGATAATGGTAATGTATCGGCTTGTAAACTCACACCATGAAATTTTTCATATCGATCGGTAAGCCCTTGCAACATCTGTACTGCTAATTTCTCTGATGGCTCCTCGATACGCAATATGGTAAACCTTCTTTTAAATGCAGAATCATTCTCAAAATACTCACGATACTCTGCCTCGGTAGTAGCACCGATGACAGTAAGCTCGCCTCGGGCTAACTCCGGCTTTAATAAATTAGCTGCTCCCGAACCCACGGAACCATTGGGGTCTAATAAAGAATGGATCTCATCGATGAATAAAATAGCATCTTTTTTATTTTTAATAGCCGTAAGTGTTTCTTTGAGTCGGGACTCTACCTCGCCTTTAAATGCACCTGCTACCAGACGACCATTGACATCGAGCTCATAGATATTGGATGATTTTAATCTCTCAGGCACTTTACCCGATAATATATTTAATGCCAGACCGCCTACGATCGCAGTCTTGCCTACGCCTGACTCGCCTACGATCAATACATTGGGTGATAATCTTTTGCCCAATATCTCGGTGAGCTGTTTTAATTCTTTATCACGACCAATGACGGGATCTATTTTACCTGTTTTGGCTCTGATAGAAATATTTTCGCAGTATTTATCGAGAGATTTATTTACTGAGTCACTGTTATTCACTGTATCTGTGTTACCATTATTCTCAGCAGTTTTATCACCATTACTTAGGCTATCGTATAATTCATTGATCAGATCATTTTGTCTATTACGTGCTGATTGTATCTCTGCTAATGTCAGTGGATATCGTTTTAATTGATCTGCTTTAAATGCAATATCGGGTGTACTGATTGCCTCTAATAATGTGATGGGGCTTACCTCTTTCTCTACTCTGAGTGTGCGGATCCTATAAGCCTCTTGCAGTGCAGCCTCCATCGCATCATCTGCAGTAGGTGTATCGATCATTTTTGCCGACTTAGGAGTATTCTCAATACGCAGGTCAGCCCATGACATCAGGCTATGGGGATTTTTGCCTAATTGTTTTATAAAACCGGATATGCTTTCATTCCTCACCATACTCCAGATCACATGGCTAGGAGTGTACATAGCTTGCTGGTACTCGCGTGCCTTGTTCTGAGCAGTGAGTATTATTTCATCTACTTCTGAACTGACTGGTATTTTGAATGAGGTAAGCATATCTATTTGATAGTAATCTTTTTTTATTTTACGAAAGTGGAAAATATCGATCGTCACCTTTTACCTCTGCTACTTGTCTTGCGTTTAAGGGATCTGTGAGTTTCCATTGTGGTATGCCCAATCCCGGAGGATACTGATCATCATCAGACATATCAAAATTATGCGCTGTAATGGGTCTTACCTTGATCAATCTATCTAATCCAATATTGGTAAAAACATTTTTTATAAGAAAATCTTTTAGTTTTTTCTCATCCAAATTGGTACCATTTGGATACTTGATATCCCATTGATGGTCGGCGACCTGCGTAAAACCTCGTAAATCAAACTGATCTGCTTTTGGTATTTCGGTAAGTGCATAGATAGTAGCTCCTTGTTTTAATCTGCCGTAATGATAACCGAGTAAGCTCTCTATTTCATTCAGAGATTTATTTCTTAAGTATTTTTCTTGAAGTTTAAAACCTGAAATTTTCATGCTGTTAATAGTTTAATTTTGAATTATTTCATCATTCCATGAATTATTTTATTTATTAACTTCCCATACCTTTTTAACTTTTTCAGTTATATCACCGTAATTACTTATAGCTATATGAAAATAATTATGAATTATTTTGAGTTCATCATATACTTTGGTGTCATTGTATTTACTTTTAAACTCTTCATAGATGGACTTGAAATCATCCAAAGTATTCACATCTACTTCCTTGGTATCACAAGAAATATCTTCGTAAAGGAATTTTAATACTATACTCATTTTACGAATCGTGTCATTCTCTAAATCTATTGGAGGCTCATGCTTGATATTTGTCAGTTCATTTTTTACTATTTCTATTTGAGCAAGCAATCTTATGTTTTGACCCAATATTCCTTTACTTATCATATTTAAATTTTTTATTATAAATTTTAACTATAATCGATACCTATTTTCAGAAAGGGTTCTGCAATCCCCATTCTTTACCCAATATTTTCAAATCTTTAAATTCAGGATATTCCTTGGTTAAGATTTTTTTTAAATTTATGAACTTAATTTCAAGAGCTGAGTCCTCAAAATTTTTTACGACTAACACACAAATATCTTTATAAGCTCTGAGTGTCCTAGAATCAATTTCCTTATTCTTACTTAAAGAATTTAAGATTGAGCCTAAAACCAGTTTTATAGGTTTAATTGAATTTTTATACAAATTTGAGTTAGAATCAATTTCTGAATATATTCCTACTATTTCTTGTTCTATTGAATTGTTTTTCATAATCAATTATATATTATTTTTAATTTCAGGACTATAGTATTGAATTCCACCTCCTTTTCCACCAGCAAAATCAGCGCATGTTGACTCCAATGCAACTGTGTCGCTTTTCAACTTAAAAGGTGTGAGAACTCTTTCATCATAATCATTGAGGCCTAAATTTTCAAGTTTGTTGTCATTACTCGTGAAGTATGCACCTATTCTACCCTCTTTAACCCATTGTTGTATTTCTGTACCCTCTTTTAATTTTACAATTTTAACAGGTTTACTAAAGTCAATACCATCTAAATGAGATTGCAACTTCTCCTCATCTTTAATAAATTGTCTATAAAAATTTTCTGCTTTTTTTCTTCTTTTTTCTGCTTTTTTTCTGCTTTTTTTTCTTCTTTTTTCCCCCTTGATACTTTTCCTCCACTCCCTCTCCCCCCCCCTTCTCCACCGCGACCTGAAGAGTCAGAATAT
>CALMKY010000566.1 GCA_937867195.1 uncultured Saprospiraceae bacterium
TTATCAGCATCGTCCTGGGCATGATCGCGGTGATTTCATTATTAGCCGGGAGTTACCCCGCCATGATTCTTTCCAAATATCAACCTGTGAAAGTTTTAAAAGGATTGGTAAGCCAGGTTTCCAATGGAAATATGCTCCGTCAGTCATTGATTGTTTTTCAATTTTTTATATCCGTCTTTCTGATTGCTGCTACCATTATCATCAGCGCACAATTAAAATATATACAAACAGCCAATCTGGGTTACAATCGCGATCAGGTCATCGTCATGCGTGTAGATCAAAAAATGCGTGATCAATGGGATGTCATCAAAAATGAATTAAAATCAAATAATAATATACTATCTATATCGAAAGCTGATTTTATCCCCGTCAATATCCCCGGCGGCTATGCGATGTATCGGGGCGATCAGACACCGGACCAGGCAGTCAATACAAGAGGAAATAATATCGACGAAGATTATGTAAAAACAAATGGCTTGCAAATCCTGGATGGAAACGACCTTTCACGTCAGGATATGCTCGATGCCAGTCATGAAGATTATAAAAAGAATTTTTACCACTTTGTTATAAATGAAACTGCGGCGAAGGCGCTGGGCTGGTCTCCTCAAGATGCTGTTGGTAAAAAATTGTTTTTAGGTGAAAATCGCCCGGGTGAAATTAAAGCCGTGATCAAAGATTTTAATTTTTCCTCCCTGCATTCAAAGATAGAGCCTTTGGTTTTATTTTCTGATCCCTTTGCTACTCAAATGATGATTAAAATTACCAGACAAGATCTTACTAAAACGATTGACTTTCTTCAAAACAAAATGAAAGTATTGGCTCCGCATCGTCCCTTTGAATATCATTTCATGGATGAAGATTTTAATAAAATGTATGACAGCGAACTGAGAGCCGGTAAAGTATTTAAAGTATTTTCGTTTATAGCTATCTTATTAGCCAGCCTGGGCTTATTTGGATTATCGACTTATACAGCAAAACAAAGAATCAAAGAAATCGGAATACGCAAAGTATTGGGCGCTTCGGTAACCGGGTTGCTGTTTTTGTTGTCCCGTAATTTTATTAAACTGGTTGCGATTTCATTTTTATTTGCGATTCCATTGGTATGGATCCTGACCAATCAATGGTTGCAGACATTTGCTTATCGCATCCACATTCAGGGGTGGATGTTTGCTATGGCTTGTGGCCTTACTTTATTGATTGCTATGGTAACGGTGAGTTTTCAGACGATTAAAGCTGCAATTGCCAATCCGGTAAATTCGTTGAAGAATGAGTAGCTAACGCGTGAACCCTCTAAATTTTCTAAACGATGAGTACAAGATGAAACTTGAGGTTTCATGATATTGGAATACTCAATAGGTACCGGTAAAGTCAATATTCCATACAGGTTGTTTGTTCAAAAGATGTTCTACAAAATAATTCCATTTCCTTTTTGTAAAATATTCATTGTATTTACCGGTATATCCGTGTCGCTGACTGGGAAGAATGAGCATATCAAAGTCTTTATCAGCTTTAATCAATGCTTCCGCTAATTTGAAAGTTGCGGATGGATTTACATTTTCGTCTATACCGCCATGTGTGATGAGTAATTTTCCTGTTAAGTTTCCAGCCATGGTTATATTGGAAACTAAATGATAGGTAGAATCTACGGGCCACCCCATATACATTTCCGGCCACCAATCTTTTTCCATTCTGAAGTCGTGATCCGCACTGCTTGCTACGGCTACTTTATAAAAATCCGGATACTCCAATACGGCATGACCAGCATCAAAACCTCCTGCTGAATGGCCAAAGATGCCTACGCGAGTAGTGTCTATCCAGTTATATTTTCTTCCCAACTGTAAAATGGAAAGCCGGTGATCTTCCAGGTTTTTACCCATATTTTTATAGGATACATCATGGAAAGCTTTTGATCTGTTTGCCGTGCCCATACCATCGATCGCAATGACGATAAACCCTAATTCAGCTAAGGCCTGGTTGGATCTTGCTAAGGCACTGAAAAAATTGCGTGGAAACATAAATGTATGTGGACCCGTATAAGTCTGATCTATGATGGGATATTGTATCCCAGGATTAAAATGAGTTGGTTTCCACAGGGCACCATATAAAACGGTTTTATGATCTCTTGCAATCGTTGTTATGATTTGGGGAGGTTGATAACCCAGGGAATCAATCAGAGTTACATCTGCTTTGCATATTTCAATTTTTTTAGTAGGATCTTGTATAGATCTGAAAGCGGTAAGGGTGGGAATCTGTACGGTTGACATTTGATCAATAAAAAAATTATTCCCGGGTTCTATTTGGATATCATGATTTAGATCCTCGGGGGTAAGTAATTTCACCGAGTTCTCTTTCAGATGTACCTGGTATAGATGTTGATGATAGGGATTTCTGTTTGGCTCCTTGCCCGAAGCCGTAAATAAAATAAAATGACGTGCTGTATCGATTCGAAGAATATCATTTACATAATAGGTCCCATTGGTAATCGGTACGATTTGTTTGGTAGAAAGATCGATTGAATAGATTTGTTTCCATCCGGATCGTTCTGAAGTACATATTATTTTATTCCAGGGTTCGATAAAATTAGAACTAAAATTATCTATATTGGTTTTACTGGTTTCACGATAGATCAGGTCATCCTGTTTTGTGGTCAAATTGCATTTATGAATTTCTACTGCCTGATAACCTCTGATCGCATTTTCCTGAAATATCGTATTGGGTGTCGTGGACCATTCGTACGCCATTGGATTGGTATGCGTACCGGTAGCCTGGTATTTGATATATTCTTCACCACTTTCAATATTATAAAACACAGGAATCATTCGGACCATATCCGTATCACCTGGCGAACCCCGGTAATAAGATAATAGTTTCGGTTTGTACAATGTATCAATGCTCCAATCCAATAAAAACATTTTTTTAGCAATCCGAAGATCACAGATATAGGATTGGATCCATTTTGAATCCGGGCTCCAAAGGACTGAGAGCCTTTGAGGTCGTTCTCCATCTTCTCCTTCTATGATATCAGACCATCCATAGTAGGTTCCAAACTCGAATTTGCGTTTTCCTTGTGTGCTGAGTTGCTTGATCGATCCATCCAATGTAGATTTAATGAATAGATTGTAATCTTTTGTATAGGCTATCCATTTCCCATCTGGTGATGCAGATTCCAGCTCATTCCCTTTGGATGGAGGCAGCCTTCGTACAGTGTAATTTTTTAAATCTATGTGATAAGCAGACCCTTTGTAATCCATATCAAAATGATCTTTCTTAGGTTTACTTATATTCTGAAGTGGTAGATCATTTGATTTGATCTGAGTATGTAAGCTGTCCGATAAAAGTTTAGCCAGCCGCTCATGATCAAAATACAAGTTAAGCGTAAATGTTTTAAAATCTACTGTATGGTAGGTCCTTTTATTTCTTTCATTTAGTATAAGAATAACTCCACTGCTATCCTGTAACCATACAGAAGGAACATTGGCATTAAAAACTTTCTTATTGACCAGATTATTATATAAAAACGAGACGGCCTTTTTATAGTCCGTCGTTGGTGTCTGAGCCATTAAAACTACAGGATTCAAACAACTAATAACAAGCATGAACTTTTTAATGAATTGCATGATTTAAAATTAATTAAAAAACCATCAGAACTTCAAAATTCATCGGGCGGTCCATAAGAAATGTGTATATATTTATTTCCAGCACACGATGTGAAACAAAATCAGATTATGAATGAGCAGTGGTTTTTAAAATGCTCTGTAAGAAGAGACGCGTGGCAGGATTCGAGGAAAGCAGAATTCTTGTTAAATGTTTTTATTATGAACCAATCCACAGATAAATTTTTATCTAATATCGTTAATTTTGATAAACATTCAATTCTTACTAACGATGCGTATAGTATTTGTTTTATTCCTTTCTGGTACATTTCAACTAATCTATACACAGACTACTTTTATCATCGATGCCAATCATACCAAGACACTGATTTCGCCCTATATCTTTGGTCGCAATAATAATCTCAATCTCACGGCCACCTCAAACTGGACCCTCAATCCCCAAGACGAAATTCGCATCAAAGATGCAGGAGTACGATTTATGAGGGAGGGCGGTGGCAATAACTCTACAAAATATAATTGGCGATTAAAATTACAGTCCCATCCTGATTGGTACAATAATGTCTATGCCAATGATTGGGATCAGCAGGCACAGTATATGCTGGATCATTTTCCGGGAGTCTATGGTATGTGGTCATTCCAATTAATCGGTAAAGTCGCATCAAATAATAAAAATAATTTTGATGACTGGGGATACAATCGCTCGACCTGGTGGACCGGTACCGCACAAAATCTGGCAGGCGGTGGCCAACCCAATACCAATGGAGGTGCTTCTGCACGCGTGGAAGGGAATCCAACCTTATATTTGATCGATTGGCCGGCAGACAGCACCACGCAGATTTTAAAACATTGGTTTGATAAAAATGATCTGGCCCTCGATCCTACCCGATTGGTTTATTGGAGCATGGACAATGAACCAGAAATATGGAGCAGCACGCACGATGATATCATCAAGACTCAGACCGCAGATGAATTTATCAATAAATACATCCAGGTAGCAAAAGCAGCGCGTGCTCAATATCCATCCATAAAACTTACCGGTCCGGTGACCGCCAATGAATGGCAATGGTATAACTGGGATAATAATGCCATCCAATACAATGGAAAAGCATATACCTGGATCGAATACTTTATCAAATGCATCAGTGAAGAACAACAAAAATCAGGTATACGATTGCTCGATGTAGTGGATCTTCATTTTTATCCAGGCACTTCAAAACCGGATGAACTCCTCCAATTGTACAAAGTCATGTTTGATCGCAACTATGTTTTTCCTGAAGCCAATGGATTGCACAGACTCCGGGCGGTTGGGATGTAAGTCTGAATAAAGAGTATATCCTTGGAAGAATTCGAGATTGGCTCGATCAATATTTTGGATCAAATCATAAAATCGGAGTAGGCATAACCGAATTGGGATTTAATAATAACGATGCTACCATATCGGCATTGACGTACGCCGGATTTTTAGGAGAGTGCATGAAAGAAAATGTCGAATTGCTCACGCCCTGGTCCTGGAATACCGGTA
>CALMKY010000567.1 GCA_937867195.1 uncultured Saprospiraceae bacterium
AAACTTGCCGTGATCGACTTTTCTCAGACACAGGAAAGCCGATTGCTGATCGATCGTTTTGATCAAAGCCGATATTTTAATGTAGTCCACATAATGCAACAAGAAGGCGAGATTGAATCTTCATTTAAATCAGGGGAATCCCGGCTGGTGCTGATCATACCCTCGACCTTTGCAGACGACCTTCATCATCTGAATAAGGGGGCAGTACAAATCATTGCAGATGCTTCCGATCCAAATACCGCCGCCATAGCTTCCACATATGGAGGAGCCATTCTTCGCGATTATCAAAACGAATTATTGGGAATTCAAAAATTACCATATGAAATCAAAGTAGAAACGCGGATGATTTACAATCCTCAATTGATATCTGCTTATAATTTTGTACCGGGGGTCATGACTTTGATATTGATGATTCTTGGAGCAATGATGACCTCTGTGGCCATCGTCAGAGAAAAGGAATTGGGTACGATGGAAGTATTATTAGCATCCCCCATGCATCCTCTGCAAGTGGTGTTGAGTAAGGCCATTCCTTATTTGGCACTTGCATTTTTAGACTTATTGATCATCCTGCTGCTGGCCGTCTATATACTGCATGTCCCCATCCGGGGCAATTTGTTTTTACTGTTAGGAGAAAGTATCCTTTTTATTACCACGACCCTGGCCTTGGGGCTATTGATTTCAACCATTACGGAACAACAGCAGGCAGCCATGTTTATTTCCCTGGTAGGATTGATGATGCCGGCGTTGATTTTTAGTGGATTTATGTTTCCAATTGAAAATATGCCTCTTCCGATGCAGTTCATCAGTCATGTGATTCCTACAAAATGGTATTACAGTATAGTACGAGCCGTCATGGTAAAAGGTTTGGGTTTTATGAGTATTTGGAAAGAGACCTTCATCCTACTGGGAATGACATTGATTTTATTGACCATCGCTATTAAAAAATTTAAAGTGTATTTGTAATGAAAACCATCCTGGTCATGATACGCAAAGAATTCAGGCAGATTTTCCGTCAGCCCACGATCCTCCGGATGATGATCATCATGCCCATCCTGCAACTGATCTTGATCCCACTGGCGGCGGATTACGAAGTAAAAAATGTCAACCTCCAGATTGTGGATCACGATCATTCTTCGTACAGTCGTGAGCTGACCCAAAAATTAGTTGCATCTCCTTATTTCAAATTGGTTGATTTCCCCGACACCGACCCGGCTGCGAAATCAAATATGGATCAAAATAAAGCCGACGTGACATTGACTTTTCCTCTTCATTTTGAAAGAGACCTTATACGGGAAAACAAATCTACTTTACTGCTCGAAGCTGATGCCGTCAATGGTACCAAAGCTTCGCTGGGCGTAAGCTATGCTTCCGCTATTATTCAGGATTATAATAATGACCTTCGCAACGAGCTGGTACAAATGCCCCGATTTGTTGATTTACCTCAAATTGAAATAAGAAGTTCTTTCTGGTATAATCCATTTATTAAATATCCCCTGTTCATGGTTCCGGGCATCCTGGCTTTATTGGTGACTATGGTCGGTGGATTGATGTCCGCGTTGAATATCGTAAGTGAAAAAGAAATTGGTACGATGGAACAATTGAACGTGACTCCCATGAAAGGATATCATTTTTTATTGGGCAAATTGGTTCCGTTTTGGGTCCTGGGTCTGGTCTCTATCACCCTGGGATTACTGGTTGCGTTTGTGATCTATGGTATTGTCCCGAGAGGATCCTACTTTACGATCTATTTTTTTTCAGGCGTGTATTTGATCGGAGCTTTGGGTGTAGGTTTATTATTAAGTACTTTGGCGGAAACGCAGATGCAAGCTACCCTGATCTCTTTCTTTATTATTATGTTTTTTGTACTAATGGGTGGCCTGTATACCCCATTGGAGTCCATGCCTCGATGGGCGCAGGTATTATCTGAATTCAATCCAGTAGGTTATTTCATAAGGGTGATGAGATTCATTGTAATCAAGGGAAGCGGGATTAGGGATCTCTGGCGGGAATTAAGAGCCATGATTTTATTTGCAGTCGTATTGAATACTTTCGCCGTGTGGAATTACAGGAAGAGAGCAGCCTGATGAATATTGGCCCGGAAGCAGCCGATGCTTAGATTCAATTTATGATCGGGGTCAAATGCTGCGATTGTTTCGATTCCATCACTATATATTTCTGTCGAACTCACGTATTATGACTGAGTCAAAACTAATCACGAATCCAAACAGGATGGCTTGTTCATGATAAGTTGTATGTTTTTTTAATTATTATCGGACCACGCTGATCGTTGTATTGGACACCTGATGACCTTCAAAGAATGATTGGATATAATAAATTCCTTCTTGCAAATGAGCGCAATCAATCCGTTGATCTTCTTCAGGTTTATCGATTTTCATGACCACCTGACCCATACAATTATAGATGATCATTTGATTTGGTGCTTGACTGTTTTGAATATTGACAAACGTGCTGGTAGGATTGGGATACGCGGCTGAATTCGTGGTTGGCTTGCGAGCTTTTCCTGATTTTTGAATTTCTTTTTTATTGAATGGATTTGATGAATGCAATATGACCAGGTAATTCTCGACCTCACCAAAATCAAAAGTATCACATGAAGCACTGAAGACATTCCACTGCATTTGTACTCTCATGGCGACCGTATCCGTGAGCCAAAATGAATCGGTTTCCTTAGCCGGAATCAGTATTTGATCATGTAGGATGGTATCGCTTTGCTTGCGGTAAATCAGTTCTGTCGAGTCAGTAAAGTACCCATCCTTATTTAAGTCTAACCAGATGGAATAATATTCTTTTGATTTGGCAAGGACTTGTCCCGGAAGAATGGACACACTGTTTGCCTGATGGGTATTGAAATGAAATCGGATGACGGTATCCGTATAGGATCCGGCATTATCACCCGTCTTACTGGTCGAATCATTGATGGTCAAGGATTCTATAAAATCATACATTGAATATAATCCGGTACTTTGGCAAAGGGTCGTACTCCGAAGAGGATGATTGTCCGCATGCATGTTTTGATGAAGGCTATCCTGGATTCCTTCTTTCCAGCCTTCAGACAAGGAGATAGAATAACGATATCCATCCGGCGCAAACAAAGCTTCCATTCGTTGCACTTGTCCTTTTGTAAACAGATTCATACAGCCATCATTGCTGTAATCCATATAATTTTCTACCATGTCGATCGAACCGCAGGATTCGTGATCAATGCGACAATTGTAATTTGGTCCTGACGAATTCGGTGTGTCCTCGACTTCATCATCTGCATCGCCGCACCCAATGGTCTGACCCCATGTATGATATAAATTGAGCCAGTGGCCAACTTCATGGGTCGTGGTTCTGCCTAAATTGAATACGGCTTCACGATTTAAGCCAAAGTATTTATAATTTATAACCACCCCATCATTTTTGCTACCGGGCATATAAGAATAACCTAAAATTCCTGTGATATTGGCGACCCATATATTTAAATATTGATTCGCAGGCCACGCATCATCACCTCCTTTTTCTGTATACATGATGGAAGAACCGGTGATAAATTTTTCCTGATTGGTTTTTACCCGAAGGATACCGGATGTGTAATACCCCTGGGGATCGGTATGAGCTAAACTGAATTTTATTTTACTGGCTCCGGCCTGAGGATATTTTGATGATTGTATTTGTCCAAAATCATTGTTTAATACCTCGATTTGAGATTGTAGGGTAGAGTCATTGAGGTTTTGCTCATCATTTGCATAGATCACGTGTATGACCACAGGAATAATGATTTGACTGGATCTCAAATTTCCATGTATGGATTTAAACTTTGTAAACTGGTTTTGAATCTTGGTCCGATTAATAATATAATTAGGATCCTGGCGCAGTAAGCGTTGATGTAGATCGTCCGTACTGCAGGTACGTTGGGCATTCAAAGTAGGGATTATACAAAAATGAAAAGCCAGAATCCAGGCAATGGATGTCGTACTGTAAATGAATATATAATAAAAAGTTTTAATATGTTTACCATCCAAGAATCATGCCAACGATTAAATTGATTATAGCTCAACCTAAAAAGAATTACTAGATTTGGATGACTATGCTTGAAACTCATGCCTTTACAGCTGCCGGCAAGGATCGTACCTATCTGCAATTTGTACCGGCCTCTCCTGAAAACATCATCCTTGTTTTTCATGGTAACGGTGGGACAGCAGACGGTTTTGCTAAGAAATATGTTTTAGAAAAATATTGTAGCCGTTCGGTTGTGATTTATATGGAGGGGATACCGGGTATCGGAGGAGGTTTTGACCCCAAAGGATTGAAAAACGGTTGGCAGCGAAAAAAAGGTGATGGTGAAGATCGCGACTTATTCGCGATCGATGAATTGGTGGGGATTTTGAAAAAAGATTTCCCGAAATTGAAAGATCGAATATATGCGATGGGTCATAGCAATGGAGGCCGATTTACCTATTTACTATGGTCTGAAAGACCTGATGCATTTAAAGGTTTTATCATTAATGCCCATCAGGGTGTCGATTTATTGGAGGCAGGCCTTCAACCAAAATCTGCCATGATTATTACCGGTAAACAAGACCGGGTCGTCAATCATGTGAATCAATTAAAATCTGCCGAACTAATAAAACAATTGATTCAGTTTAACCACACCCAACCGGTCAATGACGAACTGACAATTTATAGTAATACTAAAACAAAATTGCATCTAAACCATTTTATCCATCCCGGTGGACATGATGTACCAAAGCCTGCCTTACCATTCGTAGCCAATTTTATCTATTCCTGATATTTGTTTAAAAAAATTTACATATGCCCCAAGCTACCATAGAAGATTTAAAAAAAGTAGTTGCCGTAAAGGGACTGCCGGATGATCAAATTACCTGGATTTACGATCATTCAGAATCCTTGGAATATCAGGATGGCGATCTTGTGATGAAAACAGGTGAACCGCAGGAATATATGTGGATGCTGTATCAAGGTAAATGCGAGTTTTACATGGATGTCGACGGCCGGCTGGTACATTATTTCACGTTTGAAAATGATCATGTCACCGGAGGGGTTGGAGGTATCTTGCCCTATTCCAGATTAAAAGTTTCCCCGGGTAACAATTATGCTGTAGGGGATGTTAAGGT
>CALMKY010000568.1 GCA_937867195.1 uncultured Saprospiraceae bacterium
TGACCACGATCATGAGCATGATCACCACCATGACCATGATCACGATCATCATCATTGATGTTATAAACATGATAGATAAATAAACTTAACTATATCACCTGACCCCTAAAGGGGGACCTAGTTCTTGGTATTTATCCAAAATCAAAAAGTTGATCGCTTTGTTTGATCAAACAAAGTGATCATATCAGTTATTTAGAGAATGATAGAGTAAGGTCCCCCTGACTACCGGACAGGCTGGCTTTAGAGGTCAGGGGTGAGGGTAAGTTGCTTTGCAAATTAAAAATTAAACTTTACGACCTTCCGCTTGTTCTTGTATTTTTGGAACCTATAAAACTAGAAGAATGAAAGAATCAGAAGAATTTAGAAAATATGCAACAGGCCACCTCGGTATGAATGGCCTGAGCCTCGATCAATATATGGCGCAAGTCCGGGTACCCAATATCACGGGATTTACTCCGACGGTCATCGAAGAGCGACAAATGAATGTAGTCGGCATGGATGTATTCTCCCGTCTCATGATGGATCGCATCATTTTTATGGGTGTACCGGTCAATGATTATGTAGCGAATGTCATCCAGGCCCAATTATTATTCCTGGAGTCTATGGACCCTAAGAGAGATATCCAGATATTTATCAATAGCCCCGGTGGGTCTGTCATCGACGGACTTGGCATCTACGATACCATGCAATATGTAACCCCTGATATCGGTACCATCTGTACCGGATTGGCAGCTTCGATGGGTGCTACTTTATTAGCAGCCGGCACCAAAGGTAAAAGAACATGCCTTCAGCATAGCCGCGTCATGATTCACCAACCATCCGGTGGTATGCAAGGCAAATTTACCGATATGGAGATATCCTATAATTTGATCAAAGGCATGAAAAAAGAATTGAATGAGATTCTCAGTCATCATACCGGTAAAACTGTCGAACAAATCGAAAAAGACAGTGAAAATGATAATTGGATGTCGGCGCAGGCAGCCAAAGAGTATGGCCTGGTAGACGAAGTACTCACCCGGGACAATCCAAGAAAAAGAGTATAACCAACCATTTATTTTATCATTTAAATAAATTCTCCCGTATGAGTAAACAAAACGAACCAGCTACCCATTGCGCATTTTGCGGTAAATCAAAAAATGAAGTCGCAATACTCGTAGCCGGACTCGATGCCCATATTTGTGAAATGTGCATCGAGCAAGCACATCATATCATTCGCGAGGAGTTTGAAACCAAAAAGAAAAAGACTAAAAACTTTACGACACCCAAAGATCTCAATCCGGCCAGGATCAAAGCACATCTTGACGAATATGTTATTGGCCAGGACGAAGCAAAGAAATGTCTTGCCGTCGCGGTGTACAATCATTTTCGCAGATTGCAATTTGGTGCAGCCAATGATGATGTCGAAATCGAAAAGTCAAATGTATTATTTGTAGGTCAGACCGGCACAGGTAAAACATTGATGGCGCGCACCATCGCTAAGATACTCAATGTACCCTTCGCGATCGTCGATGCAACAGTATTTACAGAAGCTGGTTATGTAGGCGAAGATGTCGAAAGCATGCTGAGCAGGCTTTTACAAGTATGTGATTATAATGTAGAAGCTGCACAAAAGGGAATCATCTATATAGACGAGATCGATAAGATCGCACGCAAACAGGATAATCCGTCCATCACACGCGATGTGAGTGGTGAAGGGGTACAGCAAGCTTTGCTTAAAATGCTAGAAGGTGCCGATGTGAGCGTACCTCCACAAGGGGGTCGTAAGCATCCCGAACAAAAGCTCGTTACGGTCAATACACAAAACATTCTGTTTATCTGCGGTGGTGCTTTCGATGGCATCGAAAAAATCATTGCCCGCCGCATCAATACCCAAGTGATCGGATATCATGGCAGTGAAAAAGAATGGGTCGACAAAGAACATTTGCTTAATTATATCACTCATCAGGATGTAAAATCATTTGGCTTGATTCCTGAATTAGTCGGTCGATTGCCTGTCCTGGCGCATCTTGAGCCACTTGATCGTGCTACCTTGATACAGATACTCACCGCACCTAAAAATGCATTGGTAAAACAATACACCCGCATCTTCAAACAAGAAGGTTGCAAACTGGAGTTTACCGACGATGCATTAGATTATATCGCTGACTTGGCGCTCGAATACAAACTTGGTGCCCGTGGATTGCGTTCCATGCTCGAAGCAATCCTCATGGATGAGATGTTTGCTATTCCTTCTGCCGAAACTAAGATTGAACACCTGATCGTGGACCTTGCATTCGTACAGGGTCGATTGGGTAAGAGTAAGTTTACGAGATTGAAAGCGGCGTAAAAATTTTATTTTTTCGCCCTCATCACTTTTTTCGGAGCAGCCGGTTCTTTTTTAATCATCACCGGATTATCCTTTAATTGTTTCATGGCAATTTCCACTGCTTTTTCCAATTGTGGATCATGACCTGCTAATACATCAGCAGGATTCATTTCTACATTCACGTCGGGAGCTACACCTTTATCTTCCACATCCCATTCCCCATCGAGATTATAATATCCTCCACGTGGAGCTGTGATGCTTCCACCGTCAATGAGATCGGGAGTATCCCAGATACCTACCAGGCCTCCCCATGTTTTTGCACCGACGAGTGTACCGATGTTCATTTGACGAAATAAATAAGGCAGCATATCACCACCCGATCCGGCCATTTCATTTATGATCATGACTTTGGGACCGAAGATACCCGTAAGAGGTTCTGTCCAGGGATAATGATCACCGGCTACATTATTAAAGTAACCGCGGAGCTTTCGATTGAGTATATCTACAAAATAATCCGCTATGAATCCACCACCATTAAATCGTTCATCCAGGATCACCCCTTGTTTATCTTGCTGCGCAAAGTAATAACGATTAAAGTTTTCATATCCTCCTTCACCCGTATTGGGCAACCATACATACGCCAGCTTACCATCAGAGAGTTGCCATACTTTACGACGATTAGACTCCACCCAATCATGGATGCGCAAAGCTCGTTCGCTTTCAATGGGCATGACGACCACTTGTCTCGTGGAAGAGCCATCTGCATTTTTACTTACAGACAATCTGACTTGTCTATTTGCTTTATTTTCAAACAAACTATAGGGAGATACCGATGTTGTAAGATCTACACCATCCACAGAAATAATATAATCTCCGTTTTGTACATCGACACCGGGCATACTCAAAGGTGCTTTTAAATCTGGATTCCAGTTCTCCCCGGTATAAATTTTTTTGATTTGATATCGGTTACCGGAAGCGATCAGATCTGCTCCCAGTAAACCTATCTTTACTTCGTCGACTTTCGGCATATCGCCTCCACCTACAAAGGAATGGCCTATGGATACTTCACCCCCCAATATATCGAGCAGATAATTGAGATCATCCCGATGTGCCACATGATCTACAAGAGGCGCATACATGGAGTACACTTTATTCCAGTCATTTCCGTGTGTATTATTTACATAGAGATAATCGCGTTGATATCTCCATGCCTCGCGGAAGATCTGTTTCCATTCCTGCTTTGGATCTATTTTGATTTGAATGCCTGAAGTGCTGATCGAACCATCACCAACTTTAGCAGGGCCTGAAGCATCTACGATACCCCATGCGGGTCCTGATTTGTACAATAATTTTTTACCATCAGCTGATAAAGTATAATACTGCACCGGTGTGAGATAAGGAGATGCTTTCTTTTCTTTTAATGAATATTTATGTAAGGTAACCCCTTCCTGATTGGGAACGGATTCTGATATAAATAGTTCACCTTCACCACCGGACCTGAGATCGGTGTATTCTCTTGGTGGCATCGACAAAGAAAGTATTCTTTGACTCAGACCTTCCAGGTCGATGGATATTTTTACTTTACCTGAATCAGAGGATGCAGTCGTATTAACTACCGTTTTAACTTCCGATGTAGCGGTTTTCTTCTTAGTAGTGGTTGTAACGACAGAGGTTACAGTATCTTTTTTAGCTTCCGTTTTAGTTTCTGTTTTTTCTTCATCACTTTCGGGTAATAAGGGTGAAGGCGTTCCCTTTTTCAATACCATCATATACACTGCCCTGCGGATAGGTCTTTCTAATGATGACATATCTAGCCAACCCGATCTCAATGCATAGTTTGTACTCGCCATGAAATAGAGATATTTACCACTCGCATCCCAGGCAGGCGTGAGTGCATCTGATAATCCATCTGTGAGTTGCAACGATTTACCTTGATCTATCGAATAGGCAAAGATTGCATGATATTGACTTGCCAGTCTTCGTGAATAACCTATGTATTTACTATCCGGCGACCAGACCGGATTGATGGTGCGCTCCGGATGTAAATAAGGTTCTTTATCTACTAAGGTTGTCTTTCCGGTGGTGATATCGGTATACCACATCTGTTGCAGATGATCGATGAAGGCGATGTATTTACTATCCGGCGACCAGACCGGTACGTAATAAAAAGTAGGATTCGGTATTTTGATTTCGCGTGGTTTGGTCAATCCATCCTGTGATCCGATCATGAGACTGTATTCACCACTGACATCGCTAAACCAGGCAATGCTTTTACCATCCGGTGACCAGGTAGGATCATGATCACGGGCACCTGAGGAATTTGTAATATTTCTCGCATCTCCTTTTTTAGCCGGTATCGTAATGATCTCACCCCTTGCTTCGAAAAGTGCACGCTGTCCCGATGGTGATAAGGATGCATTGGTTAATATATCATCTGCTTTCACCCATTTTGACTGGGCAGTCGCTAATTCAGAATGAATTTCGATAAGCACTTTAGTTTGTTGTTTACTATTGAGATCATATGTATACAGGTCACCTCCATATTCAAAGATTAAATTGCTTTCGTCGCCTGATAAATATTTTATATCGTATTCATTGAAGTTTGTGATCTGGCTTACAGCATTCGATTTTGTATCGTAGGAATACACATTCATCGTATAATCGCGATCAGACAAAAAATAGATTTTATCACCGATCCAATTAGGCTGCATATCATGGCTATTCGTCATCGGGATATATTTCACTGTATTATCTTTCAGGTTTTGGATCCAGATCGGCTTGTTTTGACCGCCCCGGTAATTTCTCCACTCACCGTCCCATCGAATATTAAATTCATACGCCATAAAATTACCATCGGGTGACATAGATCCATCACTTGCCCTGGGTAAGGGTAAGGCAGTTGGTAAGC
This sequence comes from uncultured Saprospiraceae bacterium, assembly GCA_937867195.1. GTDB lineage: Bacteria > Bacteroidota > Bacteroidia > Chitinophagales > Saprospiraceae > JADJLQ01. The sequence continues at coordinate 5,214 of CALMKY010000568.1, forward strand.
CTTCATTCAATCCAATCTTGTATAATTTGGTATTATTCCCCGGTCCATCTTCGCGGTTAGAAAGAAAGATTATTTTATCATCATTGGTCCAACCCATTGCAATATCCGCTCTCGGATGCCAGGTAAGTCTTTTCGGATCACCACCACTGGCCGGCATGGTATACACCTCGTTATTACCCGCATAATCTCCTGTAAAAGCGATTGTATTCCCGTCGTGTGAAAACCTTGGATGCGATTCAACACCGGGAGACGAGGTTAGCCGGGTGGCGGTGCCTCCTGGTTTATTGACTGTCCAAAGATCGGATCCGTATGCAAATACGATTTTATCCTTATGGATATCGGGATATCGAAGGAGTTTGGTTTGCTGGGCGTAGGTGTGATAAATAAATAAACTTAAAATGCAGGTAAATGATAGTTTCATCTTTTGAAGAATTAGAGTGAAACAATATACAAACTTATCATCAAACTCCATTCCCTTAATTTCACAGCATGAAATGCATCTACAGTCTGCTTTTTTTCATTATTCCATTATTTCTTGTATCTCAGAACAATACCATGCTGCCACCCAAAGGATTGGCTATGGATCAAAAGCTAAATGAACTCTCCAGCCAATTAAAAACTGCAATTCGGTCAAAAGACAAGACTGCACTTTTAACTCTACTTGCAGATGATATTACCTTCACGTATGATGGAGAAAACACCAAGCAAGCTTTTAATAAATATTGGTTCAGCGAGGAAAATGAAAAAAAGTTTTGGCTGATCGTGGAAAAATTAATTGCCTATCCGGGAGATTATGAACTGATCGATAAAAAATCAAAGAAATACGATCAGAACTCTTTTGTAATTCCGTATATTTTTAATTATCCAGAGAAAGGAGAGGATGATGATTTCAATATACATTTTATCATGGGAGATCATGTGAATGTTCGCAGTGAGCCCAATCTGCAATCCAGGGTCGTCGCACAATTAAATTATAATTTGGTGCATACACAGCAGGATAACGATGGAAACGATATCACTTCCGGGACGGTACTACCCAACTTTCCTGAATGGTATAAAATTGAAACACCTGATAAAAAGATCCAAGGTTGGGTTAATTTCAAATTCGTCCACAGTGTATACGGTGAACGGATCATCATTTCAAGGAAAAAAAATGCATGGATAGTGAGCGTATTTATATCAGGAGAATAAATGGTATAGCAAAATAAATTTCACCTTACCTCAATACGTTGGAGAGAAGTTGTAATTCGACTTGCTCCTCAATATTACTGATGATTATGCGAACTAAATTTCGCCTTACTACCATTGTACAATAGATGGAGAAGTTGTACTTCGACCTGCTCCTCAATATTACTGAATGATATATGCGAAATAAATTTCGCCTAACCACCATTGTACTAATAAAAGTTATAACGAAATGAAGCTTAGGTTAGGTAATTTTTACATAACATTATTGCATCCATTTTATCTTATCCGCGATAGGATTTCTTAAAGCAGGAGCAAACGTACCTTCTTGTACATATCCCATATAAAACAAACCAAGGCATCGTTCGCTTTCTTTCAACTCGAGTATATCGCCAAGTTTAAAAATAAATCCCGCCGTAGCCCAATAAGATCCGATCTCATAGGATGCACAGGTGAGCCACATATTTTGTACCGACATAGCAGTAGAAGCGATCTCCTCCCACTCGGGCAAACCTGCTTTTTCATCACGATGCATAATGATCGCCATGACACATCCTGAGAGCAATGCTTTCTCTGCATGATCTTGCGCTTTGGCTTCAGTATATGCTTCGGGAGGGACAAACTCTTTGAAAGCTTTGGCGATTGCATTCGCTAATCGTTGCCTCGACGATAATGAATGAAAGATACGATAGCGCCAGGGCTCTGTGCGTTTATGAGTCGGTGCCCAATTGGCATTTTCGATGACTTCTTCAATGATGGATGGATCGATCGGTCTGGATGAATAGGTTTTGGGAAAGTAAGCTCTGCGACTACGGATGATCTGTGAAACGGTTTGTATTGACATGAAGCAAAGTTACGAGTGACAAATTAGAATTTTATAAATTATGATATCTTGATAAAGACCTGCCACCTATTTGTTGTTTGGCATTTGTAAACTTGTAATTTGTAATTTGTAATTTGTAATTCTTATACATTTGTAATCTATGAAAATCATTTCTGCTCTCATCGTCAGCTTTGCATTTATCCAGATAGCATGCAGCCAGGCACCGTCCAGTGATAAAAACGACAAAGTCATGGACTTTGAAAAATACGATCCACCGTCTACCCTGGTCGTCCCGGAGCATAAACTGACTCACGCAAAATTTCCATTTATCGATGTCCACAGCCATCATTGGAATAATCTAGATCAGGCCTATTTCGAGAAACTCAAATCAGAGATGAATGAAATGAATATGCACACCATCGTCAATCTCAGTGGCGGCACTGGCAACGGACTAAAAACGCAGGTTGAGAATGCAGCCAAATATATGCCCGGAAGGTATATCGTATTTGCCAATATCAATATCCGCTCAATCGATGAGCCTGACTGGGCCGCCGAAACCATCAAAGCTCTCGAAAACGATGTAAAGAACGGCGCCAAAGGTCTTAAAATCTATAAATCCCAGGGCATGGATGATAAAGATAAAAATGGAAAGCGCATCCGCATCGACGATCCCCGCATCGATCCGGTATGGGATGCCTGCGGCCGATTGAGTATCCCGGTATTGATCCATTCAGGTGATCCGGCATCTTTCTGGCAGAAGCCGGATGAAAACAATGAACGCTGGCTCGAACTCAAGACACGCTCCGGTCGCAACCGATATGGCTTCGAAGCCAGTTTTGAACAAGTAATCGAAGAGCAACACAATATCTTTCGCAAACATCCCAAGACTACGTTCATCGCAGCACATATGGGATGGTATCCCAATAACCTGGATCATCTCGCAGGACTCCTGGATTCATTGTCCAATGTCAATGTTGAGATTGGTGCCGTCATCGCCGAGCTCGGCCGACAACCAAGATATGCTGCTAAATTTTTTAATAAATACCAGGATCGCATCTGCTTTGGCAAAGACTCTTACGTAGTCGATGAATATCCCACGTATTTCAGAGTACTCGAGACCGATGATGAATATTTTCCTTATCACAAACGCTATCATGCTTTTTGGCGAATGTATGGTATGGCATTGCCTGATGATGTATTGAAGAAAGTGTATTACAAAAATGCAATCAGGATTTTGAAATTGGACGGCAGTGGGTATCCTAACTGAATGCATTCCGACTGAATATGATTCCTTCATTCCAATCATAAACTAATTCAGCTTGTCGGACTTTATCATGTAAAGATCGAAGCCCTTGAATTTGTACTTTAATATTTACTCCAATCGTGATTAAAGTATGCAATGGAGCCCTGATCAAGTTCGATACCTAAAAACATATTCTATAAAATATTTTATCATCCTGCTAGTATCAGCTGAACAAGAAATTCAGCTGCGCACCTTAGAACGCTGTCCTTATTAAAAATCTTTATCATTCCCTATCTTTAAGGATTATGATTTTAAAAACGAAAAGCAGTCAGATCGCCCTACTCTTGTTTATTGTTTTTTATATTTCGACCGCAGATGCACAGAGACCGAAATCCTCCAATCCATTCGTATCCAATCCTGTCACTTCTTTACAGGAGAAAACGATTTCCTATGATTCGACCTTATACAGCGGCATCACCTGGCGCGAACTCGGGCCATTCAGAGGCGGCAGATCGTGTACAGTCACAGGCATTCGTGGCAATCGCAATCTATATTATTTCGGGAGTACCGGTGGAGGTGTATGGCGCACGCGTGATGGTGGCAATACCTATGAAAACATTACTGATAAATATTTTGGTGGTACCATCGGGGCTGTAGCAGTGGCTCCTTCCGATCCAAATGTGATCTATGCAGGGGAAGGTGAACAAACATTAAGAGGCAATACTTCATCCGGTTGGGGAGTATGGAAGAGTACCGATGCAGGGAAGACGTGGATGCACATTGGACTCAATGACTCAAAACATATTTCGCGGATCCGCATCCATCCGACCAATCCGGACATCGTCTATATCGCTGCGCTCGGCAATCTTTGGAAACCAAATGAAATGCGCGGAATCTATAAATCGATCGATGGAGGAAAATCATGGAATAAAATCTTATATGTAAATGATCATGCAGGCATCGCTGATTTAATCATGGATCCCAATAATCCTCGCATCCTGTATGCCAGTACATGGAATATGACCCGCAACGGTTGGCGTATGGATAGCGGTGGCCCGGACTGCCATATTTGGAAAAGCACAGATAGTGGAGATCATTGGGAAAAAATTACGAATCATAAAGGACTACCCAAAGGTACCCTGGGAATTATCGGATTGGCCGTATCGCCTGTCAACTCTGAACGAATCTTTGCTCAAATAGAAGCCGAAGACGGTGGCCTCTTCCGGTCAGACGATGCCGGACTTACCTGGACTAAAATGAATGATGACCGGGGAATGCGTCAGCGAGCCTGGTATTACACACGTATCTACGCCGATACAAAAAATGAAGACATCGTCTATATCTGTAATGTAGATTTTTTCAGATCCAAAGACGGAGGAAAGACATTTACTACGATCGAGACACCTCATGGAGATCATCATGACCTTTGGATCGATCCTGAGGATAATCAACGTATGATCATAGCCGATGATGGCGGAGCCCAGATCAGCACCGATGGGGGCACCAACTGGTCTACTTATCACAATCAACCGACGGCTCAATTTTACAGAGTCATCACCGACAATCATTTTCCCTACAGGATCTATGGAGCTCAGCAAGACAATACCAGTATACGCATCGCGCACCGGTCCAAGAATAACTCGATTACGGAAAGAGATTGGGAACCATCAGCAGGCGGTGAAAGCTCTTACCTCGCCATCGATCCATTGAATGATAATGTAGTCTATGGAGGCGAGTTCAAAGGATATATGGATCGATACGATCATGAGACCGGTCAGCAACGCTCTGTCAATATATGGCCCGACAATCCGGTAGGCCGTGGCGCTGAAGTCATGAAGTACCGGTTTAATTGGAATTATCCCGTCATGTATAGTCCTCACGATCCTAAAAAATTGTACGCTGGATCTCATTACCTGCATGTATCGTATGATGACGGTACCAGCTGGCATGTAATCAGTCCAGATCTTACTCGTAGCGAACCTGAAACTATTAAATCCAGCGGAGGTCCTATCACCCAAGACAATACCGGTGCAGAGTTTTATGCTAATATTTTTTGCATGCAGGAATCTGTATTGGAAAAAGATTTGATCTATACGGGCTCTGATGATGGACTCTTGCATATGACCCGTGATGGAGGTAAGAACTGGAAAAACATCACCCCACCGACCTCTCCTAAGTACAATATGATGAATAGCATCGATCCCAGCGCCATCGAACGCGGCAAAGTATATGTGGTAGCCACCTCTTATAAGTTTGGAGATTATACACCGTATATCTATCGCTCATCGGATTATGGAGCTAGCTGGACTACCATTACCAATGGAATACCCAAAGAAGAATTTGTACGGGTCGTCCGGTCAGATCCCAAACGAAAAGGATTATTATATGCCGGTACTGAAAAAGGAATGTGGATATCCTTTGATGACGGAGAGTCGTGGCATCGGTTTCAACTCAATCTTCCACCCGTCCCCATTCATGACCTTACCATCAAGAATGATAACCTGATCGCAGCCACCCATGGTCGCAGTTTTTGGATGATCGATGATCTCACTCCATTACACCAACTATCAGATGCCATCACCTCGAAAGATCATTATTTATTCAAACCCATGCCATCGTATCGTATGGCCGGTAGTGGCGGATTCCGAGGGGCTGATTATAGATTGGAAGGGCACAATCATCCTGGTGGTGTGCAGTTTTACTATTTTATAAAAAATGTACAAGACAGCATGCAAGCCAAACTGGATATTATGGAATTGGACGGTAGCCTCATCAAATCCTTTACCAATACTTCTAAAGAAAAAACCAATCAGTTGCAAATTAAATCAGGCGGCAATCGTCATATCTGGGACATGAGATACGAAGGATACAAAACATTCCCGGGTATGGTATTCTATTCAGCACCCAACCTGGGCCCTAAAGCGGTTCCCGGTAAATACAAAGCAAGACTTACCATCAACGGTCAATCCTCTGAACAAGAATTTGAAATACTTGCGGATCCAAGAATCAAAACCACGCCAGAAGAATTTAAGCAGCAATTTGACTTTCTCATCAGCGTGCGCAATAAAGTATCCGAAGCCCACCAGGCCATCCTCGACATCCGCAAGACCAAAGAAGACCTGGTCTATCTGCGTAAAAAATTTGCAGACGATAAAATCATGTCCGATAAACTAAAGAAATACGAAGATGAACTGACAGTACTGGAAAACAATATCCATGAAACACGCAACAAAAGCAGCCAGGATCCCATCAACTATGGAGTAAAACTAAACAATCGGCTTGCCTTCCTGATGGTAGAGCAGGGTGAAGGTGATTTTCCGCCTACCCAACAGGCAAGGCATGTAAAAGAGGAGATCGTCAAGCTACTCGATGTGGAATTGAAACAGATTAAAGAGGTGATGAAGAATAATGCTGCTCCGGTGAATCAGTTGATTAAGCCGTGAGGGGGGCAGACAGGCAGAAATAGCGTAATTTTGAAAACAAAGAATTACTATCGAATTGATACAAAGAATTTACATAGACACATCAATAGTTGGCGGTTATTTTGACGATGAATTTAAAGAGGCGACCATTTCACTCTTTGGTCGATTTGAAAGTAGTGAGGTCACGTTTGTTGTGTCCAATTTACTTGAACTTGAATTATTAAACGCACCAACTCATGTAAGAGAACTTTTATTAAAATATCCGACAGATAAATTTCAAAGAGTTGAACTAACCGAAGAGGCAATGAATCTTGCTAACTCCTATATTGCAGAAAAAGTCGTTGGACCAACCAGTTTGGAAGACTGTCGGCATATTGCCCTGGCGACAATAAATAAAGTTGATGTTTTAGCAAGCTGGAATTTTAAACATATCGTAAATCTTGACAGAATAAAAGGCTACAACTCTGTCAATTTGCGACTTGGATATTCAATGATTGAAATTCGTAGCCCTAAAGATTTAATAAAATATGGAAACGATTAAAAAGGAAAAGAAGTTTGATGCAGTAAAAATGATGAGAGAAATCAGAGACAAAATAACTGCTGAAACTCAAAATATGACCTTTGAAGAATTGAAGGCATATATTGATAAAAAACTATTGGAAAGTAAAGTAAAACCTTTAGGTCAGAAATAATTATTTACTGATAGAATTGCCTCATTAAAATAGAAAAAATAAAAACAACCATCGTCATCCCTCAAAAAGCTTTATCCAAATTATTTGAGAGAGTGGAAAATGCTAAAAATACCTTTTACATTCCTTTACAGAAAAAATATCATCATGTACTGATATTAGATGATGCTATAGGTAGTGGGGCTACGATCAATGAAATTGCACTTAAATTGAAAGAAAAAAAGTGGCAACTACTATTACTGGATTGGCTATTACTGGGAGTTATAAGGGATTTGAGGTCATATCGGAGATATGATTCTTTAACTTATTTAGTAGTGGGTAAAAATATATTTCCAGGTTTATTTCCAGTCCTAAATCAAACTAATACAGATAGACTCATAAGGCAGAAATCCAGAAATATAATCCATGTTTAACTAATCATACCATAATCCGGCTATATTTGGCATATAAATCACATACAATTATGCAACGAGTCAATCTGGGCAAGCCTTACGAAGATTATATAAAAAGGATGGTAAAAGGAGGGTATTATGCTTCCGCCTCCGAAGTATTGAGGGATGCACTGCGTGAAAAAATGAAACAAGAACAACCAATCCCTGCACCCAAAAAAACACTGCAGCAACTGGTTCAGGAAGGACTGGATAGTGTCGAAGCAGGAAGAACGGTGCCATATACAAAAGGATTATTGAAAAAAGCACTTGAGCAAGCTAAAATCAATGCTAAGGCCGGAAAGAAGATTCCAAGTCATATCTTGCCGTGAGTAAATTGGGCCTTCACATATCGGATGAGGTATACCATGATCTTGAATTTGTGTTTCAATACGGTATAGAGACTTTTGGAATATTGACTACTGAAAAATACCTGGAGAAAATACATAGAAAGATCAATGAACTAGCGGAGATGCCTTCAAAAGGTCAACATCACAAAAATCTGCCGATTGAGATTAAATTCATTTTAATAGAAAGTCATATGATTCTTTATAAGTATTCGACTACACAAAAGATAGTGTATATCTTAAGAATCATGCACAAGAATATGGATATAGGAAATGTAGACTTATAAGGGATTTTCCATTTCCAAACGCAAAGTTTAATATTGCAAAATAAAACCCACAGCTTATTTGGTCTACGGCCTCACTTTCAAATAAATACTTTTAATCCCCTTCTCCTCCAAGATCTTATTAATCCCCGGCAATTCCGCATTCATTACCTGATCCAGTTTAGTTTGCAAGCCGGATAATTCTTTAGATAATTCATCAAAGACTTTAGAGACTCCGGCAGTCGGTTTACCATCACCGGTCTCAAGGCTTCGGCGCAAAGCGGCGATGCGATTATTGAGTTTGATCGGAAAATTCAGAGGATCCTGGCTGCTGCGGTTTTTTGTCTGATATAGTTCTTCCTCGATCGCAGTGATGTTTTTGATGAAGGATTCAGATTTAGTCTTTAGATGATCATCGCTGGTGGTTTTCATCGCTGTCTCGAGTTTGGATCGCATATCGCGGATGAGGATGACAGCTTCGTTTGCTTCGGTTTCTTTATCGCGGATACGGGAGGCTACTTCAAAAGTGGACTTGATATCGGCTTCGGTCACACCTTTGAGGTTGGGATTCATTTTGATTTCAAAGTTTTGCGTTAATGTTTTTCCATCGGCTTTGAGTCTAACCTGGTATTTGCCGATCGGTGCTTTGGGTCCACGGGTCATTTGGGCTCCCCAGATGATGATACCATCAAATACCTTAGCCCCGGGATATAAAAGATTCCAACTAAAACTATTCAATCCTGCTTTCGTCGTGGGTGCGGCTGGAGGAGGTGGGCGAGGTGGCGTTGGTGTGGGTCAGCACGGGCGTCCAGGTCCGTTCGTTCAGGTCGGCCTTGGCTTCCACCACCACGTTCTGGCCCGGATACGCCACCGGCGGCAACCA
>CALMKY010000569.1 GCA_937867195.1 uncultured Saprospiraceae bacterium
GAGATTCAGCTTCATCTCCCGGATGATATCTAACGAAATACGTTGTTTGAGTTGAGGCAGCTCTTGCATCGTCACTTCAAATAACTTTGTCCAAATCACTCCATCTTTTTTCGCGTTGTTTAATTCGGCATTTACTTTGAGGACATTCCCATCCAATTGAATGGTACCCGTGAGGATCATGGCTACTTCCAATTTTTTACCGATCTCTGATAACGGAAGGTTTTTATAGAAAATACTGGAGGAGCGGGATATTACTTTCAGCTGTTTTATCTGGGCAAGTTTGCCTCTGATTTCATCTGCTAAACCATCCGCAATATAGTCCTGATCCGTTTGACTTTTTTGAGTTTCAAATGGCAAGATGGCAATTGATTGATTTACATCTGCAATATTTTTTGTATTGTTTAGGATGCTCTTGGAAATCAAAAATTTGCTTAGTACAGCCAGCCCAATGAACACAGTAAACATGACTGCAATCATTAAGAATGGGAATGTTTTTTTCTTCTTTGTAACTTCTTTAAATTTTCCCTTGAGATCGGCTCCTCTGGGCACAGTAATTCCTTCATTCGTTACTGCAAAAACTTCCAAAGCCCTGTCAACATTTTTATAGTCAAAACTTCCTAATGAAACCAATTTTAAAGAAGATTGATTTTTAACCTCTTCTTGCATTTTTTTAGATACCAAAATCGCTCCGGGGACACCCATGGATTCAATTCGTGAAGTTATGTTGATGCTGTCACCAAAAGCATTGTCGTCAGTTAAATAGATATCTCCACTGTGGAGACCTATTCTCAATGGCACATAAGTCCCTTCCTTACAAATTTTTTGAATGGCGATACTACAATAAATAGCATCGACAGAGCTGTCAAAAATACTGAGGCACCCGTCACCGAAAAACTGTATCACCTGGCCATTGAATTTTGGTACTTCAGTTGTCATGGTTGAGTGAAACTTTTGGAGTAGAGCTGATGCGGAGGATTCATCTTTCTCCATGATTGCAGTATATCCTGCAATATCTGCAAATAGGATAGCTGCTAATCGTCGCTTTTTATTTTGATACTCCATATTTTGATGACTCCAATTTGGCCGGGAACAGATTGATGTAAATCAACTGCTTTAAAGGCTAAAATTAACACGATTAGCTTTAAAATTATCTATATTATTTCAAAATATCTCCTGCGTTCCCAATCCGTTACGGCTTTGGCGTGTTGTTTCCATTCCCATTCACGGGTAGATACAAAATGATCGACAAAAGCATCACCAAATAATTCCCTTGCGACGGAAGAATTTTTCATCAATTGGCTTGCTTGCCACAAATTTCCCGGTAATATGCCATGACGAATGTCCCTATAACCATTTCCCTTGGTTGGTGATTGCAAGGTTAGTTTTTGTTGTATGCCATACAAACCACTTGCCAGGCACGCTGACATCGCAAGATATGGATTTACATCAGAACCTACCACCCTTGTTTCCAATCGACATGCTTTGTTACCGGAAAGCAATACGCGAAAAGCAACGGTACGGTTATCGATATCCCAGGTAAGTGTAGTCGGAGCCCAGGCACCTTCTACCAATCTTTTGAAAGAATTAATATTGGGAGCGATCATAGGCAATATCTGCGGGAGGCAATACAATTGACCCGCGAGGTAATGGTTAAACGTGTCGCTCATATGATTTGAAGATTGATCGTCATAAAATAAATTTTCACTTTCATCTTGATTCCATAGTGATTGATGTATATGTCCTCCGCAGCCTGGAAGATTTTCATCAATTTTAGCCATAAAGGTGGCTAAAATGCCGAGCTTATAACCGATTTCTTTTATTCCGGTTTTGAATAAAGTCGCCCGATCGGCAGCTTCTACAATATCTGAATAGGCTATTGCCCCTTCGTATACTCCAGGTCCGGTCTCCGTATGCAATCCTTCTAAGGGAATATCAAATTCTTTTAATTGATCATAGATGGCCGAAAAAAAATCATTGCGCAAGGTTGAACGCAATATAGAATATCCAAACATACCCGGGCTGATGGGTTTGAGCCCGCTATATTGTTTCTGATGTGCAGAATGGGGAGTTTCTTCAAAATTAAACCATTCAAACTCCTGACTAAATTTTGGTTTGTATCCTAATTGTTCTGCACGAACGGTTATTTTTTTCAATAAACTTCTTGGACAAACTTCATTGGCGTGATTTTCATCGTTTGCTAAATCACATAAAAAAAATGGAGTATGGTTTTCCCACGGAATTTTACGAAATGTATCGATGTCAATTTTAGTAGGAGCATCTGGATATCCTGACTGCCATCCGGTGTAGGCAGTTTGATCGTACACTACATCAGCTGAATCCCAACCAAACACCACATTGCAAAAACCAAAATTGGATTTAATGGCTGAGATAAATTTTTCCTTACTGATGTATTTACCTCTTAATACACCATCGATATCCGTGATGGCTAGCTTTACTCTGGACGAAGGATGCCGGTCGACATAGTCCAGTATTTCTTCTTGTTTCATATTTTCAATGTATGTAAAGGAAAGAATTTAAATGAAATAAAACTGATTGCCAAGATGGCCAAATAGATCAATGCAAGCTTTGCATTAAAATAGACAATAGCGATCAAAGCAATCATGGCAATGGTCAGCGCAATCCCTGGAATCCAGGGAAAGAAAGGTACCACATAAGGCCGATGCATGGATGCCTCCGTCTTTCTGAGTTTAAATAATGAAAATAATGCGATCATATATAATGTAACTGCACCTAAAACCGATAGGGTGATAATCTCACCGGTTTTATTAGTAAGAATGGCAAGAATGCCAATGCCCATATTCACCAGGAGGGCCAATGCAGGAGTTTTGAATTTTGAATGTATTCGACCTAAAATCCTCGGTCCAAAACCCGATTTACCGAATTCGTAAGTAGATCTTCCCGAAGCCAGTATCAATCCATGAAAAGAAGCAATCAAACCAAATATGCCAATGGTTAACAACATATGAAATAGCCAGGACTCATGACCTACCACGGTCGCCATGGCGAGGGGCAATGGCGAATCACTGGTAACACCATCGTGGCCATTCTTATATACGATGGTCTGCCACCCCCCAACACCAATAGAAGATATAAATATCAAAATACAAAGTACTACTAATGTAAAAATGGAACTACCAAATCCGCGTGAAATATCTTTTTGCGGATTTTTAGTCTCTTCCGCCACATTGGCCAATCCTTCAATACCTAGAAAAAACCATATAGCGAAGGGTATGGCTGCCAACACTCCACTCCATCCATTTGGAAAGGCATTTTGCTGTAAATGATCAGTTTTAAAATGTGGTAAAGTAACTGCGGTAAAAATCAATAATTCTATGACGGCAACCATCGTGATGAGCAATTCAAATGAAGCTGCTGCTTTTATTCCGTAAATATTGAGTCCGGTAAACAATATATAAACTATGATTGCAATCCAGATGACCGGTATGGCCGGAAAAAATAAATTGAAATAAGCAGCTATGCCCAAGGCAATCGCCGGCGGAGCAAATATAAATTCGATCATCTGCACAATTCCCGCTATGAATCCAACCTCTTTGCCAAAGGCGTGAAGCGCATAATCAAACACACCACCTGCTTTAGGAATTGCACAAGCCAATTCAGCATAGGAAAAACTAAAAAAAGTATACAGGATAATGCTGAAGAAAGTTGCAATCGCCATTCCCAATGTGCCGCCTTCTTTCAATCCCAGGTTCCATCCGAAATACATACCTGATATCACATAGCCCACTCCCAAACCCCACAATAGCAAAGGTGTCAGTTCTTTTTTTAAATTGACTCCACCGGTATCAATCATTAGTCAATATTAATAAAAAATGATGGGTTTGCATCTTATCTCGCGGCTCCACCATCAATCGTAAGGCATATCCCGCTTACGAAGGAAGCTTCATCCGATGCAAGGTATAGATATCCATTGGCGATATCATCGGGATATCCCCATGTACCGAGGGGTATCTGGGATATACTCTGTTGCTTTATTTCCTCTGGCATTTTATCAGTCATGGCGGTATGAATAAAACCCGGTGCGATGCAATTTACCGTGATGCCGTATTTGCCCAGTTCCATGGCCCATACTTTGGTCATACCGATGATGGCGGTTTTAGTTGCGACATAATTCGTTTGACCAAAATTACCCCGGATGGCTACATTGGAAGATGCAGATACAATGCGACCATAACTTTGATCCTTCATGATCGGAGCAACAGCAGAAGTACAATTAAATACACCCGTGAGATTGACTGCAATGACATCATCCCATTCCTGTTTAGACATTTTGAGCAGGGTGCGGTCTTTGGTGATCCCTGCATTATTGATCAATATATCGATGCGACCAAAGTGAGCATGCGCATCTTTTACTGCTTCTTTTACTGCTTCTTCTTCTGTGACGGAAATTTGCTGATAGATCGCATCGTATCCTTCTCTTTTCATCGCTTTCACTATTTCGTTTCCTTGGTCTGTAAGATCCCACAGGATGATCCTGGCTCCTTCACGAGCAAATCGCTGTGCGGTAGCCAAACCAATTCCATTCGCGCCACCCG
>CALMKY010000570.1 GCA_937867195.1 uncultured Saprospiraceae bacterium
GAAAAGCCGACGGTTGCACCAAACGCGGAGTTACCGGATTTTTGCGGAGATTGTGCACTGACTTCCAGATTGCTTAATCCGAGTAAATAATTAAATTCGATATAGGTAGACATTCCCTCATTGATCCGGATGTTCAGACCAGGATTAAATTGAAGTCCATAATCTGAATTATTCAGGATTTTATTTTTAGTAATATTGAACGATTCGTTATTATGAGTCTGAATTCCTCGCAACAAAGGTGCATAATAACCCATCACGGTTAAATAGGGTTTAATGTATTTAAACTGGGCCATATAACCAATGCCTCCCTTAAAATCCAGATACTGGAGTTTCCAACTGTAATTTGTATTTTCATAAACCAAATTGGCACCTCCATTCCGCATATTTACCCCGACGCGAAACATAAGTCCGCCGTCGGTGACATATCGGAGTCCTATACCATATGCTCCTGTGATGAGACTTTGATATTCTGCATCATGATTTACTCCCTTACTGTCTTTAAATTTAAAAGTAGTAAATAATTGTGAAGCTTCAGCAGTAAAATGTACTTGTGATACAACAGCTGTACTGATAAAAATACAGATACTGAGCAATAAACAGTTTTTCATTTATAAGTTCTATTATTTTGAAATGATCAATTTTAATACTTTTTGGTTGCCTTTTCCATCCATGACATGAATGACATAACTACCCGGAATCCATTGACTGCAATCTATTTTATGTTGAGTGAGGTCACTGACTTGTGTATTTAGGATTGTTCGACCCTGGATGTCATGAACCTGGATAATGGACTGTGGCAACGTCGTTGCACTGGACACCGTGATCGAGTAGGTGGCTGGATTGGGAAACACCGTAATGTCAAGGTTGTTGTGCTTTGCAGACGATACCTTCTCTATTTGAAAATGTAAAGGCTGTTGAAACCCGGAGGTGATGTTCTCGCCGGTGCCCATCGATGTATTATAGCTTTGACCTGCCGTCTGGCTGTAAGTCGTCTGATCGCTGGACTGGACAGCTCCAAAACTCGATATGGTTTGTCTTTTAACGGATTGGCTATAAGAATCACTTATAGTAACCAATCCCGTGAAAATTATAAAAATAGGATGGTGTAAAAGTTTGAAATACGACATGGATGATATATTAACTTAAATTTCAGAGCCCAAAATTAGGGCTATTCATCTTTATATTCGATACTGTATCAAACACATATTAGAATATTTTTATTATGTGATCCTCAAGAAATTTTCACAAAATCTTAAGATTGACTTATAGACATTCCTCAAATTTTTAAGAATGTAGTTATTTAAAGCTGTACCCGAAAGAAATTCCAAACCATGCCGGAGAAAATCCTATTGAATTAAAGATAGGCGACCAATCTAGTTTAAATAAAAACCCTTTATTTAAAGGTTGGTAGCGGTATCCAAAGCTGATGACTCCATTTACCGAAGATCCGGTCCCGCTGATTCTATCATTGTCTGTCTTTAATTTTGCACTCAGGATTAACGGTGTAAGACCGGCCCCGATTTCAAATGCACTTCTTTTCTTGCCCATCAGATAATTTAATTCTAATGGAATGGTGACAACTCCGGCACTTACTGAAACTCCTGCATCTGAAGTACCGCTAACTGACAATCCTCCCACGCCGATTCTAAGACCTAAACCATCTTGTCTGTTTTTATTCAACCTTGTATCATAATTAAGAGTAGCTAAAAGTCCATTCCCCAATACCTCTACGAAAACAGATTGTCTTGTATAATGACCAGAAGATTGACTAAAGGAATCTATAGAGAAAATTGAAAAAAGGACGGTTAAGAGAAGGAATGTGATATATTTCATGATCAGATCAAAAGTTACTGCCGGGTCAAATATAAATCGATGTTAATTATAATTTTATAAATAAATTGCAAAAGTCTTTCACTATCTGATAGTCAGACGATTAGGTACCAACTATAATTTTTTCAGGACCAAAAAATGCTTGTTTTTCAAGGAATTATCTAAAATTTACTTGCCAGATTCAGTCAGAAATATTAATTTTGCGGCTCTTTTTCAAACAAAGTAATACTTATTACAGTGAAAACATTATCATATAAAACCATATCGGCCAAGAAATCAGATTTTGATGGTAAGAGAAAATGGTATGTAGTCGATGCAGATGGTGCTACCTTAGGAAGATTGTCTACCAAAGTGGCATCTGTACTTAAAGGCAAACACAAGCCAAGTTTTACATCTCATGTTGATACAGGTGATTTTGTCATCATTATCAATGCAGAGAGAGTGAGATTGACAGGTAAAAAATCAACTACAAAAGAATATCAAACCTATTCAGGTTATCCGGGTGGTCAAAAAATCAAAACCACCAAAGAATTATTCACTAATAAACCTGAATATATTTTAGAACACGCCATCAAAGGTATGTTGCCTAAAAACAGCCTTGGTCGTCAAATGTTCAGAAAATGCTTTGTCTATACCGGAGCAGAACATCCCCACGGTGCACAAAAACCTGAAACACTCAAATAAATTATCTCTATTTAAATCGAAAAGAATCAATGGAAAAAGAAATAATGAATAGCGTCGGGCGACGCAAAGCTGCTGTAGCCAGAGTCTATCTGTCAAAAGGTACAGGTCTAATCAGAATCAATGGTCGTGAGATCGGAGATTATTTTCCACTTCGCAATATGCAAGCTAAGCTCATGGAACCATTCCAGGCTTCTAAATTGAATCAGGCAGAATTTGATATGAAAATCCTGGTTGCAGGCGGCGGCTTTAAAGGCCAAGCTGAAGCCATCCGCATGGGTATCTCCAGGTGCCTGGTCAAAGTAAATGGTGAACACAAGAAACCATTAAAAGATCTCAAATTGCTTACCCGTGATTCCCGCGCTGTAGAGCGTAAGAAATTCGGTAAACCAAAAGCACGCAAAAGCTTCCAATTCTCTAAACGTTAATCTAAACTTTTACATTCAAAAGATATATCTGATGAAAATTCCAACCAGTCAGGAAATGTTAGATGCAGGTGTTCATTTTGGTCACCTTCGCAAAAAATGGAATCCAAAGATGAGACAATACATCTTTGCTGAACATAAAGGTATTCATATCATCGATGTGAATCGAACTGCTGAAAATCTCGAGAAAGCCGCCAATGCTATGCGCCAGATTGCAAAATCCGGTCGAAAAGTAATGTTTGTGGCCACTAAAAAACAAGCCCGGGAAATTTTAGCGAATGCAGCCCGTTCCGTCAATATGCCTTTCGTAACAGAAAGATGGCTTGGTGGTATGATGACCAATTTTGCCACCATCCGAAGATCCGTTAAGAAAATGCATAATATTGAGCGGATGCTGGCCCAGGGTGCAGAATTAACCTCCATTACTAAAAAGGAAAGACTTACTCTGGACAGAGAAAGAGCAAAACTGGATAAAGAGCTTGGTGGTATATCTCAATTGAACAGATTGCCGGACGCCTTGTTCTTGGTTGACATCGGTCATGAGCACATTGCATTGCAAGAAGCTACCCGACTTGGTATTAAAACCTTTGCAATGGTGGATACTAACTGCGATCCAAATCTGGTAGACTTTGCAATTCCTGCTAACGATGATGCTTCTAAATCCATAGCCTTGGTAACGCGGGTTTTGGTAGATGCCATTAAAGAAGGCCTCGAAGAACGCAAAGCCATGAAGAGTGACCTTGAAAACGCCGCAGCTGCCAACTCATAATTTAATCGTAAATCGTAAATCGCAAATAAACAATATGGAAATATCAGCATCCGATGTAAAAAAGCTCCGTGAAATGACGGGAGCCGGCATGATGGATTGTAAAGCCGCTCTAAATGAAGCAGGGGGGGATTTTGAAAAGGCAATCGAAGTGCTTCGTAAAAGAGGTCAAAAGCTTTCTGTAAAAAGAGCTGACCGCGAAGCTAAAGAGGGTGTCGTGATAGCGCAGGTCTCTGCTGACAAGAAAAAAGGAGTCGTGGTCAGACTTAGCTCTGAAACAGACTTCGTAGCCAAAAATGAAGATTTTATCAACGTGGCGAAACATATTGCACAAATAGCATTGGATAAATTCCCTGCTGATCTGGCTGCTTTAGGAGCATTATCTTATGATGGTAAAATTTCAATCAATGATAAAGTGACCGATATGATTGCCGCCATCGGTGAGAAAATCGGTCTGGAAGCTTATGAAAAAGTAGAAGCTCCTCAGGTAGTGTCCTACATTCATATGGGTAACCGTGCCGGAGTCATCGTTGCGTTAAATAAAGCGGGCGATCATTTGCATGAAGCGGGTAAAGATGTAGCGATGCAGATTGCCGCCATGAAACCCATTGCAGTCAATGCAGAAGGCGTAGATAAATCTGTCATTGAAAAAGAAATCGAAATCGGCAAGGAAGTTGCCCGTGCAGAAGGTAAGCCTGAAGAAATGTTAGAGAAAATAGCCATGGGTAAACTCAATAAATTTTACAAGGACAATACCTTATTACAACAGGAATTTGTGAAAGACAGCAAGCTCACGGTAGATCAGTATCTCAAGAAAGCAGATAAAGATCTGACGGTTACTGCGTTTAAACATGTTGCTAACGGATAATCCATCCAGTCAGATAAAAAATAATCTACGGTCCTGTTTTGATTCTTCAAACAGGACTTTTTGTTTTATAGAACTGGTACGATAATGGAATGATCTTAATCCAATTGAAACGGCGGATTATTTCCGTTCAAATACGATTTGACCATTCATAATCGTCATATTTACTTTCACATCTTTAATCAATACATGCTCAATCGTAAAGATGTCCTGATCCAGGATGGCCAGATCAGCCAGGTAACCCATTTTGATGCTGCCTAATTTATCATCGGCAAATTCCGAGTATGCAGCATTGTGCGTATACGCCATGAGTGCATCGTCAATGCTGATTTTTTGCTCGGGTACCCAGCCCGCTGGGTTTTTACCATCAATGGTTTGTCTTGTAATGGCTGCATATATTCCCAATAAGGGTATCGGGGGAGCTACAAACCAATCACTACCAAAGGTTAGCATGCCATGATTGTCCAGGATGGATTTAAAAGCATAGGTCGTTTTGATCCTTTCTTTACCCAGCACTTTTTCTGCCCAGCAGCCATCATCGATTGCATGGTATGGTTGCATACTTGCAATCACAGCCAGCGAATGAATTCTTTTAATATCATCCATTGTGGGATGCTGGAAGTGTTCAATCTTCCAGCGCCGGTCTTTAGCACCATTTACTTTTACAGTCGTATCGAAAATGCCGAGTAAGGTGTGGATCGCACGATCTCCAATTGCATGGATGGCAATCTTCAGATTCTCTTTATCTGCTGCTAAAATCCATTTTTTCATAGAATCCGGTGGATTGATAAAAAAGCCTTTATCGCCTTTTTTATCACTAAAATCATTGATCATGGCGGCTGTATGTGATCCGAGTGCTCCATCCATAAAGCCTTTTACGATTCCCCATCGTAGCATTTCATCTCCTGTTCCATTGGCTTTTATATACATTTTTAAGCTATCCCATTGAGCTAAGGGTGTCGCTGAATATACCCGGGTAATCAATGAATCTCTATTTCTTCTGAAAACTTTTAAATCCTGAAATGTGCCCATATGCTGGACCGAAGTGACTCCGTGCGATGCTACGTATTGCATTGCAGCCTGCAGTGATTTATTTTCTCTAGCTTCATCATCTGCCGGCATCTTATTAAAAATGAGATCCTGGGCATTGTCTTTAAAGATTCCGGTTGGTTGATGTCTATTATTTCTCTCGATACTGCCCCCCTCGACATCTTTAGTTTTATCATCGACACCGGCGATTTTCATACCAAGACTATTGACTAAAATTAAATGACCATCGAGTCTGTTTAGGGAGATGGGATTGTATTGGGTGACACTGTCGATCCAGGATGCTTGGGGCATTTCCCCGCCCCAATTTTCATGATTCCAGTCTCCGCCGGTAATCCAGGTTCCTTTCCCTTGTTTTAATGCAAACTCTTTTATTCTTTTGATAAATTCTTGTTTAGTAGCAGCATCCCGTAATTGGACAGAACTCAATCCGGCTCCACCCATTAAAAAGTGTACATGGGTGTCAATAAACCCCGGTGTAACTAATTTGTGTTGAGCATCAACGACCCGCGTTTTATCAG
>CALMKY010000571.1 GCA_937867195.1 uncultured Saprospiraceae bacterium
AGCGACAGGAATCGCACTCTATGAAATTTATAAACAAAGACATAATAGCTAAATGATAAAAAATATTTTTGCAAGAGCGTTCCCGCTGGTTTGTATTCTTGCCATCCTGGCAAACTGTACAACATCCAAAACGGCCACTGCTACCAGTGGATCACAAGGCAAAACCCTGAATGCAAACGGATACACACCTTTGGATAAATCATTATTATGGGAAATCTCGGGAAAGGGACTTACGCAATCATCGTATTTGTTCGGAACAATCCATATTATCAGTAAATCTGATTTTTTCTGGCCCGCAACATTGCAACAAAAAATAGATGTTGCCGGCCAGGCTACCTTCGAGATCGACATGGATGATATGACCTCAATGGGCTCGTTGATGTCAATTATGGGTAAAGCATTCATGAAGGACAATCTATCCCTCAGGGATTTATTGACGAAAGACGAATATGCATTGGTAGAAAAGAAATTTAATGAAAGAGGATTGCCATTGGCAATGCTGGACAAAATGAAACCTATGTTATTATCCACATTTATATCTATGGATCTGGACGGTGATGGTGGCATGGGGAGCTCCAAGTCATATGAAATGGAGATTTATGGTAAGGTAAAAGAAGAAAATAAAGAATCCAATGGTTTGGAAACAATCGAAGATCAATTGGCCATTTTTGACAGTATACCTTACAAAGCACAGGCTAAGATGTTGATAGATGGAATTAAATCTTCCGGGCATGATAATGATGAATATGCCCAGACGGTCAAATTGTATAAAGATCAGGACATCGAAACGATGGCAGATATTTCGAAATCGGATGACAGCGAGATGAAAGGTCATGAAGATTTGTTTCTTTATCGCAGAAATCGAAATTGGATCCCGATTATGTCAAAAATGATGATGGATAAATCTACTTTTTTTGCAGTCGGTGCTGGACATTTAGGTGGCGAAAAAGGAGTGATCAACCTGCTCAGGAAAGCAGGATATACTGTACAAGCTATCAAGATGATCCCCGATACCAGGACGAGTACTAAAAAATTATAATGTAAACTCTATTGCATGAATCATTTCGATACACAAGTCATCCATGCCGGTCATCAGATTGACCCGGGTACCGGTGCGGTAGCTCAGCCAATTATTCTTTCAACTACTTTCGAACGGGCACCCGATGGGTCTTTTATCACAGGACGTGACATGTACGCAAGATCTTCTAATCCTAATCGCCGTGCGCTGGAACAAAAATTAGCTGCATTGGAAGGGGGAGATGATGCCATTTCTTTTTCATCGGGTCAGGCTGCCACTATGAGTATCATGCACTCACTCAAATCCGGAGATCACGTTCTCATTCCGGATGATATATATTACGGTACAAAAGTATTATTACAATCCCAGTATCTAAGATGGGGTTTGGAATTTGATTCGATTGATATGACCGATCTGAGTTTAATTGAAAGAAATATAAAATCCAATACTGCACTTATCTGGATAGAGTCACCCTCCAATCCCGCATTAAAAGTCATCGATATTCCTGAAGTAGTAAAACTTGCTAAATCTAAAAAAATAGTGACAGCATGTGATAATACCTGGGCGAGCCCATTTTTTTGCCGACCGTTTGATTTGGGAGTAGACATCATCATGCATAGTACTACTAAATATTTTGGTGGTCATAGCGATATTACCGGAGGCTGCGTCATTACCAAAGGAAATATGGAGCTAAATCAAAGAATCAGAGACTTTCAGATATTGGGTGGAGCAGTACCTTCATCATTTGACTCCTGGTTACTCAATCGTAGTCTTTCGACTTTTTCTGTAAGAATGAAAGTACACGGTGAAAATGCATTGGCTTTAGCTCAATTTTTAGATAAGCATCCTAAAATAGAGAAGGTAAATTATCCGGGGTTGGAATCCAATCTATATCATGCTGTTTCAAAAAAACAAATGAGGAATGGGTTTGGAGGAATGTTATCCGTCTTAGTGAAAGGAGGAGCAGAAGAAACTCTTAAACTGGCATCCAA
This sequence comes from uncultured Saprospiraceae bacterium, assembly GCA_937867195.1. Taxonomy (GTDB): domain Bacteria; phylum Bacteroidota; class Bacteroidia; order Chitinophagales; family Saprospiraceae; genus JADJLQ01. The sequence goes on from CALMKY010000571.1 coordinate 2,011, forward strand.
TCTGAAAATTGTTACACATGCTACCAGTCTCGGGGGGGTCGAAAGCCTGGTCGACCATCGTCAATCGGCAGAAGGTGCTCACAGCGTAAGTCCTCCGAATTTATTGCGCATATCGATCGGTATCGAAAATAAAGAAGATCTGATTCATGATTTTGCTCAGGCCTTGTCTA
>CALMKY010000572.1 GCA_937867195.1 uncultured Saprospiraceae bacterium
GCAGGGCCGCGGTGTTCTCGATCATCTCCTTCATCAGCAGCGCCGCCTCGGCCACACCGATGGCCGAGGCGATCGTGGTGTTCTTCACCAACGCGATCAACACCGAGCCGAGCGGGTTGATGACCGCGCGAAAAGCCTGCGGCAGCAGGATCATCCGCAGGTTCTGCCCGAAGCTCATCCCCAGCGAGCGGGCGGCTTCGGTCCAAAGGCAGCCGCTGTATTTGAGGTGTTTGCCAAGGCAATAGTGGTAAAATTCAAACGGACAGTTTTACCATAGATTATCAAATAGTGGATACTGCCCGCAAAGTGGTCTTCGGCGATTCCAAAAGTTTCGGCAGTGAATCGGGCAATAAACAAGATACTGTCGCGTATTCACTTACAATTCCAGTTTTAAAAACCGGTAAATACAATCTTGTTATAACGGCAGATTCTAAAAATGTAATTGAAGAAATATCAAAAAAGAATAATTCGATATCTTTTGATTTACCCATCAAACAATTATTACCGGATATCTACATCAGTAATTTTTCGATACAGGATTCTGTCAGCAGTGGAAAGTTGTATACTGCTCACACTACGATAAAAAACCAGGGTGAAGAAACCATGCCGGCATGCCAGGTGATGGTATATTATTCTACTGACGAAATCATGTCGGATGATGACCTTGCGTTGGATACACTGACAACGATAGACCTCCAGACGGATCAATCAGAATCGTTTGACTTTAGCATCCGATTGCCTGAAAAGCTTTCCTATGGTACAGGCCATATCATTACCGTACTGGATCGGGATGATCATTTTGAAGAATCCAATAAAGAAAACAATATTGACGTACACGATATCATCATTCCAGATTTGCGACCGGATTTAAATGAAGAAGGCCTGCAGGTTGTACAACCAACCATTAAAACAGGATCGGACATCGATATCAATATTATGGTGAAAAATGATGGATTGTCTCAGGCGACGGCATTTAATTATGAATTTGCTTTAATGAAAGATATCAACGATGTCAAACCCGTCATTTTGGTAGATAGTATGAGATACCATGAATCGTTGAAATCCGGCGATTACGTGATGATATCCAATCATCTGAGAATTCCGGAAACCGTTTTACCCGGAAGTTATTATTTAGTGTCCTGTCTTGATACAAAACATGAAGTAGATGAAAAGTCAAAAAATAATAATTGTGGTCAGTTGAATATCTCCATCGAAAAAATTTCCAATACCATCAATACGACCTATTTCAAACCAACTGTTTTCAGCACCATTAAAACATATCCTAATCCGACGACCAATGTATTGCATCTCCAGGGTCAACTGGATAAAAATACGGCTAAGCAGGTGACGTTGCTGGTGCACGACATTGCGGGTCAGGTCGTCAAGACTGAGACATTAAACTCTACTGAATTGATAAATCATACCATCGATGTAAGTAATTTACATCATGGCTTGTATACATTGCAATTGATTTCAAATTCGAGCTCCTGGAAACAAATATTCGTAAAACTTTAAGAAAACCCATTGATAAAATCAGTAAATGGGATGCCGGAATACTTCTGATAATACTAGGTTGTATTTGGGGAAGTTCATTTATATTGATCAAACGGATATTACCTTGTTTCACGCCTGTCCAGTATTCTCTCGGCAGAATCATTCTTACCGGATCTTGCTTTTTACCCTGGTTTCGCAGTTCTTACCAAAGTATTGACCGAAGGCAATTTTCATGGGCCCTGCTTGTGGGATTGACAGGCTATCTGGGTTCCTATCTCTTTATGGGCCTCAGTCAACGACATGTACCTTCCAATCAGGCGGGGGTCTTATCTTCGCTGGCTCCTTTATTTACATTTATCGTCGGAATTATTTTTTTTTCGCAACCTTTTAAATGGAGCAAAGCATTGGGCGTAGGACTCGGTTTGATCGGTTGTCTTTTTATACTATTTGCTTCCGGTAAGGCATCCGGAAAATTTGGATTTGAGCCTTATGCATTATTTATGATCGGTTCTGTTTTCTGCTCCGGTGTGTCCATCAATCTGGTCCAAAAATACCTAAGGGGAATTCCGACTTTTAAATCCACCGCTGTTTCGTACGGAGCATGGGTATTCCCATCCTTATTCATTTTTATTTTTTTTACAGATTGGAGATCAAGTTTTCAGAATGAACACATTTGGGTCTGTATGGCATGTTTTTGTTGTCTTTCATTATTAGGCACTGTATTGGCAACCTTGATTTATTATCATATCATCTCCTTGCATGGTGCCTTGTACACCAGTACGGTAACGTATATCATTCCCATTACGGCATTGATGTGGGGTTTTATCGATGGCGAATCCATTTATATACTCGAGATGCTGGGTTTTGCCTTCATCCTGGGTAGCATCAAATTAATCCGGCGATGAAAATTTTACCTCATATTTATTATAGACCGATCGAAGGGAAAGGACGAGGTATGTTTACTGCCCTGGATATAGAACCCGGTTCACTTATAGAAATTTGTCCCTTGATATTGATCCCGGTCACTCAATCTGCATTCATCGACAAAACTGAAATCTATAATTATTATTTTTTATGGAATGACGAATTCATTGCTCTTGCCCTTGGTTATGGATCCTTGTATAATCATTCCAACCATCCAAATGCCAAAGTAATTTTTGATTATGAATCACAGGAAATCCAATTCGAAGCCAATCGATTGATCCAGGAAGGAGAAGAAATTTTAATTGACTACCTGGATGGAGATCCCGGGCTCAAGGTATGGTTTGCAGAGCATTAATCTTTTTCGATCATCTCTCTGTCTTTCATGACCTGCTCACGAAGGATACTCCAATGAAATCGTAAGAAATCATTTTCCCTCGATGGTTTTCCGTCTTGCTCAGATAAATGGACCAATGGCATAGGTCGATACAGTTTTTGAGTAACGTCAATGACCTTATCCCAATACATCAATTCTTCATCATACCATTTAAGTGCCATTTCTTTGTCATCTGCATTCCCGGTTACCCGGTAACGTTGAAGAGATAATCCTGCCTTGATTTTTGAATGGAGATGAAGGCCCAGATACGACCAGGCTTCTATATCCGATACTTCTTCTTGCAATGCCCTGTCTTTTTTGGGATTTATTTTTTTTACCAAGTCCAATGCCTGATGGCATTCTCTGTTTAAATCGGTCACAAGTTGTACCGGAGTTATTCTGTTAAATGGAATGGGTTGATGCAATGATAATAGATCGGTGTATTCCTTGATCCCAAGGTACTGGCTATCCAAGGGAGGCTGCTGGATCAATCGGTTGATGGAGATATACTCTACTCTTTTTACAGTATTATCCAATGCCATCAAACCTTCGCTGTATAAAGTAAAATCCCATCCGGAATCAAAAAATGAAGCCAAACGCAGAGGTGTGCGGCTTGCATATTTCATTGCTTTAAACAAGACATCTCCTAGTCCCGGGTATCGTTGATTCATAGCCGCAATCATAGACACTTCCGAAAGATGTGGATCATACATCAGCCTTCCCCACAGGTAATAATAATACCATTGACGTTCAAAAGCATACTTCCAGGGTATGTTGAATGAATCCAATGAGAAATAATCTTTCGCCGGTATATAACATTCGCTTCCAATAAAATACCCGCCTGAATAATCCTTTGTATTTTCAATGATATGGTTTTTTATAAATTCTGGTTCTCCCCAACGGAGACAAAAGAAATCTTCATTTCGGGCAGTCCAGGCGATTTTATATTTATCTGATACCGGTTTAAAATAGGTATCGTATAATTTGCCACCGTGCACTTTGATAAGTTTAGTAGACGAGTGTGCATGAGACCAGTTGAATTTTAGATCTGCC
>CALMKY010000573.1 GCA_937867195.1 uncultured Saprospiraceae bacterium
TGGGTCGTCTCAAGCTTTCATGTGATTTTATTGAAAAAATATCAAATCATATGTTGTACCATACCGGGTTTTTTCAATTGACCTCTCCAGATGGGAAAATGGTAAAGGGAAGATTTTCCAGTATCATGAAAAAAGTAAAAGGCAGATGGTATATCTATACCGATCATTCCAGTTAATCAGCTTTTTTAATAAACCTATACTGTTTTATTATGAATAAATGGTGGTTCATATTCTTATCGATATCCGGTTACGCATCGGCTCAATCCAAATCAATGCTGATCCATCGTATGCTTCAAAAATATTACCAACAAGATGCATTAAACGGATGTGTTTTAGTAGCTTCTCATCATACCATCCTGTATAAACATGGTTTTGGTAAGGCTAATTTTGAATGGAATATAGACAATGCAGTGGATACAAAGTTTGAAATTGCATCGATCAGTAAGTTGTTTACGGCGGTAATTGTTTTAAAATTGATTGAAGATCATAAACTGAGTTTGGAGGGTAAAATAACCGATTATATTCCGGATTACCCCAAAGACAATGGTGATAAAATTTCAATCGATCAATTATTATTACATCGATCGGGTTTGACTGACTCCCGTTTTATCCAGGGGTTTGAAACTACAGAGGGGATGGAATCCAAGACGCATCATGACCATATAGACTATTTCAAAGACAGGCCATTGTTGTTTGAGCCTGGAAGTAGATGGAGCTATAGTAATTTTGGATATAATTTACTTGCTTATATAGCGGAGAAAATCTCCGGCAAGCCATTTCATCAATTGTTGAATGAAATGATTTATGCCAAAGCCAATATGAAACATTCTACTTCATTGGAAGATCCATTGCTGGTTTCCAATTTGGCAAGTGGATATTCGATTAGGTTTGCTGAAATTCAAAAGGGATGGTACCATGATCCATCGTTTACATTCGGTATTGGCAGTGTCATCACGACAGTAGAAGATTATTACAAGTTTTGGGAAGCATTAAATGAAGGGAAGATATTAAATCTGCATTCAGTACAGCTTTTGATGACTCCCAAAACGAGCACCGATACCGGTGAATCTTTTGGATATGGTCTTTATTTTGATACATTTAAAATAAAGCATGACAGTATTAAAATAATCAGGACGGCGGGAAATCATTATGGAATTCATACGCTGATGTATTCAATACCGGACGACCACAGTTTAATATTGATATTTCTGAATACAAAAAATGCTATTGTAAATATCTCTACTCCGATAATGTTTGAAATGGCGGATAATATCACAAAGCTATTGCACGATGCGCCTATTACCATGCCCAGGGATTCGTATGCCCATATTTTTTATAAGGACGAAGAAAGGAGAGGATTGGCCTGGGCTTTACATCATTATTTGTCATTGCAAAAATCAAAATCCTGTCGGGAGAATTTTACCTACTTAAACAGATTAGGATACTATTACCTGGACCACAATAAACTGGAGGAAGCGATCGAAGTATTCAAGCTGAAAATTGCAAATTATCCCCAGAATGGAGATGGTTACGATAGCCTTGGA
>CALMKY010000574.1 GCA_937867195.1 uncultured Saprospiraceae bacterium
AGGTAGCGATAGGTTTCGCGGATGCTGGCTTCGACACGCTTGCCGGCGTCTTCGCAGTTCTTCTTGGCTTCCTTTTCGCTGTGCTTGTCGAGGTTGAGCGCGTCCACTTCCTCGACAATCGACTGCCAGGCGAGAAAGCGCCGGACCTGATCGAGCAGCGTCTGCGCGGCGTTGGTATCAGGAGCCAGGAACAGCAAGCGGTTCTGGTATTCGCGCTGGCGATCGCCGTGACGGGTTAGGATCTGTTGCGCAGCTTGGGTTGCGGCCGTATCGGTATGAACTCTTTGTTCGGCAACAATTTTGGCTTTCAATTGATTCATGGACTGATTTGATCACCGCTTACCCCAAACAACCTATCCGGGCCATGGTGATTCATCAGGCAATGCCGATCCCCGGATTAAACCGAACAAGGAAAGTCTGGGCGCACCTTCCATTCGATTATTGGACATCAGAAAAAAAATATCCCGTCATTTATATGATGGATGGTCAAAATTTATTCTCCAATGAATATAAAGCATCCTGGAATGTAGATAGGGCATTGCATCAAATCTTAAATAAATCTATTGTAGAGCACCAATCCATTCAGGATTATATCATCATAGGAGTCGAACATGGTGAAGAATACCGTATCGATGAATATTCTGCTTGGAAAAATGAAGAATTTGGCGGAGGAGATGCTCCCGTCTTTTTAGATTTTATTTGCAATCAGGTAAAAAAATTTGTAGATCAAAATTTCAGGACGCGCAGTGAAAGAAAAGATACCATCCTCATTGGAAGTAGTATGGGAGGCTTATTCGTATTATATGCTTCCCTTGAAAGGCAGGATGTTTTTGGGCATGCAGGTATTTTTTCACCATCCTTGTGGTTTAGTAAAGACATCTTATCCTATGTCACCACGAAATCCATCGAGTATCCGGTGCGGTTTTTATTAATGGCTGGTCAAAAAGAGAGTCAGACCATGACCTCGGATTTATTGGAGTTATACGACACTTTATTGGAAGCCGGTCATGCCGATCAGGACATCCATTACGATCTTCACAAAGATGGGAGCCATCATGAAAACTACTGGGCCAAGGAATTTGAGTTTGCACTGGATTGGCTTTCCGGAGGAATGACCTGGAAGGATGCCGGTGTGATTTCCAATAATCATTTCAGATTTGATATCGATCCAAGCCAGTACGAACTGAAAGTATTTATCCATGAAACCATCGAAGCCCCCAGTCTACGGATTTTTGATTATTGCCATCATCGCAGCTTTTATTACAATTTATATCATGGAGTAAATCGTATCCCGTATGAATATTGGAAAGATTGCCTTTGCTCTTTGAGATTAAATTCGGGAGATGACTTGATCTATTCCCGGAGAGCCTTATTATCACAGCTCAGGGTGATCAAAGAAACGCCTACATTTGAAATGGATTTAATTTAACCCTAAATACATACATCATGAATCAGTCTTCGTCTATATGGTATTTTGAAGAGGTCAATTTATACGATATTCTTTGTCCGAAAAAATTAGGCCCTTACTTAAAAGATCATCCGCTGGACAACTACAACAAAGGGGAGTTTCTTTTTATGGAAGGAGACAATAAAAAAGACATTTATCTTATAGCCGGAGGCAAAGTAAAAGTAGGGTATTATGACAATGCAGGCAATGAATTTATCATGGCTTTTTTGGGTCAGGGAGAATTATTAGGTGAGACTGCTTTGTTCGAGCGCAATGCACACAAAGAATTTGCGCAAGCAGTTTCCAATAATACCCAGGTTTGCAAATTAAGTATCGATAAAGCCGTAGAGCTTGCCCGGGATTATGCTCCTTTTGCACTGACATTAAATAAAAAATTTACAGAAAAACTCCATCGTGTTGAGCGAAGATTGCAAATCCTTTTATGTAAAGATGCCATGAGCCGATTGCTGGAGTTTATCATCGATTTATGCAAAGACTACGGGAAGCCCTTCGGAGAGAAAGGGATCAAGGTCATGCTGGATATTACTCAATCCGATATTGCAGCTTTAATCGGAACTTCCAGAAAAACGGTTTCTATTTTGTTTTCAGATTTAGAACAGGAT
>CALMKY010000575.1 GCA_937867195.1 uncultured Saprospiraceae bacterium
AAATATATGTGTTAAGTAATTTCTCTTAGTTTTAAAGCGACTGCAAAAGTACACTTTTTACCCTAATGTGCAAATGGAAGGATTGTATTATAATAGATTGATTGAAAGGGGTTTAACTTTTTGCTTTTCTTTTGAAACGGATTGTGAATCCAAACTTTCTTTCCAAAAAATTATAACATAGTAATAGATTTGAAATTATAAACAAAAACATCCATGAATACCAGGTGGACTACAACGCTAAGCATTATCTATATAATTATTTTATCTTGGATTTTACTGCTGAAATTAGGAGTTCATTTTACTTATATGACTCAGAGAAATTTTAACCTGGTCCCTTATTTGCATATGAATCGTATGGAAGTCATTCTGAATGTAATCGTATTCATCCCGGTTGGAATCTATGCAGGTCTGCTGTTCAAAACCCGGTCCATCTTAAATCAATTCCTAATCTGTGGCACGATGAGTTTCCTGTTTGAATCAATTCAATTTATTTTCCGGATTGGGGCATTTGATGTGACCGATTTGATAGACAATTCCTTGGGAGGATTGCTGGGAATATGGTTTTATCGATTGCTGACACAAGCATTCAGGAATGGTTTGACCTTGCAAAAAACAATTAATACGATCGCTACCGTATGCACCATCCTGCTGATTGCATTTTTAGTCATGTTAAAAATGGACCTGCTACCTATAAAGTATCTGTAAATTGCAATTCCAGCACATGGATCTTTTTAACAGGTCACAAATTAGCAATAGAGGTCGTCGTTTTTAGAAGCCGCTAATTCGGAGATAAATTCTGCAAGCCTTTTGATACAAGCATCCAGATATTTTTTTCCTTTTTCGGTTGTTGCCGACGAGGGATCTCCTGACCCGGTGTCAGCGCTGATTTGAGTCCAGGCCCTTTGAGCTGTTGCCCAACCACTCGCCAGCGCTTCGAGTTTAAATTTTTTAGTACGACCATCTCCCGCCTGGTCCAGTGGCAACAGCAGATCGGGTCTGATCACCATCATTGAGCTTGTCTCAAACTCGTCTGCATGATCTCCCGGATTGTCAAAATATTTTTTACGATCTACGGCTTCATACCAATTGACAGCGCAAATGAATAAAGTAGGAAAGAAGAATGAAAGTTCGCGAATTATATTTCGAAAATGATTGGCTCCATGACCATTGACGATGATGAGTTTATCGCAATGAGATCTAACCAAAATATCACAAATATCCTTGAGCACGATGAGTTGAGTGCTGGGCAGCATATTCATACTAAAAGGGATGTCAAGTTGACCTGTTTGGATACCATAATGAATGGAAGGTAATACCATGACCTTAGTTCCCTGATTCCAGGCTTGTTGCGCCGCATGTGCGATGACGTGATCGACCTGGTAATTATCTGTGCCATACGGCATATGGAAATTATGAGCTTCTGTGGCTCCCCATCCAAGGATGGCTACATGATATTGAGTCGATGCTACTTGTTTCCAATTTGTCTCTTCGAGTATAAAATGACGCATATGATTCTTTGTGAATGCAAAATAAGATAAGTTTCTATATTCTATTTGGCCATAGCTGCCTTCGAGCCACCGGGGTTTCCGAGCGATCATTTTTTTTCTTTACAATTAAACCTTTATCCTATATTAGAATCTATAAAAGCATAAAATCAATCATATCATGAAAATCAATATTTTTCTATTTACTGCTATCTTGTTGGTATCCCTGTCTGCGTTTACTTCATTGGATGAATGGAAGATCATTGGGGAGCGTACCGTCAATTTTTCTTCGGATCGTGACGTCATCCGTGTTGGAGGAAATGACTGGTTCGAAAAACTCAAGATTAAAGTAGTCGATGCACCGATCCACATTGCTGACTTTGATGTCTATTTTGAAAACGGTGAAAAATTTTCAGTCAACATTCGTGAAAACATTGAACGTGGCGGTGAAAGCCGGGTCATCGATATACCTGGCCATGAGCGCCGCATTGATCGAATCGAATTTAGATACCGAACCATTGGCAAACTGCGAAATGGTAAGGCCAATGTGATCGTACTGGGTAGAAGATAAAGTACGCTGACTCTTTAACAGGCTTACCCCTAGTAAACATAAGTCAGAATATTAATTAAGAATTGAGTTGTAACATTTCGTGGGGCAATTACATTATAACTGTAAAGCGTCCTCATGAAATCAATAATTTCTTTAATCTTATTCGTGTGCTTACTTAGTTCTTGCGGTAAAACTATTTTTAATGCAACCTTCGAACCCGATCCATTAAATGGAGTACCCAATACAAATCAACAGACGGGTACCATTCACTTTAATCATTCAGATACCCTGGTTTTGGTCAGGAGGATCCCAGGATTACCCAATAATAAATGGGTCGACATAACCAGGCGCACGAGTCAAACCTCCATTACTTCATTACAATGCAAAGTGGATACGATGCGCGGTGCGAAGTCCTATCATTTTAGTACTTTTCTTTATATACCTACTGGAGCAGGATTGGCTTCGATATCATTTGAAACATTTAATCAAGCTGAATCGCAACTACAAGGTTTTTTACATATCGATTTTACCACCGATAATAAAATAAGACTCAATGATGACGACTCGAAAAAATTTGGTTCGTTTACAAGGGATCGACCATTTATCCTGGCAGTGGGATTTGATACCCGCACTGCGAATCCCGTAGCTACTATTTCAATATCTGGCGCAGGTGCCAGTGGTACGTCCACCCAACCATTATTAAACATTGGGGCTATATCGGATTATCATTTGTTTGGCCAGGTAAGATTGTGGATGGGTTGGCCACAAACAGGCCATTTTTATGCGGATAATATTGTGGTCAGCTACAACTGATTTATACACGAATTATCTTGCTGTCCATCCTCCGTCGACGACCACCATGGATCCGATCATATAGCTGGATGCTTCACTGGCTAAAAAGATGGCTGCTCCTTGTATTTCTTTGAGTTCTGCCCATCTACCAAGAGCCGTAGCACCAATAACAAATTTTTTACCATCTTCTGTATCCGCGATGGATTGATTCATTTCAGTGAGAAATGGTCCCGGACAGATTGCATTGACACAAATGTGATGTGACGCGAGTTCTAAGCCAAGGGTCCGCGTCATTTGGACAATCGCACCTTTGCTCGAAGCATACGGGGTGCGATTGCCGAGGCCTACCAGGCCAAGTGTACTTGCCAGGTTGATGATACGACCGTAGTTATTTGATTTAAAATGTGGCACGATGGCTTTACAGGTGAGCCAGGTACCCGTGACATTGACATTCATTACATGCTCAAATTCAGCAAGGGATAATTCATCGATAGGTCCCCGTATATTGATACCGGCACAGTTGATCAGTATATCTATTTTACCCATTGCAGTGATGGCAGCCTGCGTCATGATATTGACATCCGATTCATTCCTCACATCGCATGGTAGCGAGATGATTTTTACAGGATACTCTTGCTTAATTTCCTTTGCAGCCATTTCACCTTCTTCTTTATTTCTGTTTACTATGACCAGATTACATCCGGCGGATGCCAATCCATGAGCCATGGCCAGACCCAGTCCTTTAGATCCACCGGTGATGATGGCAGATCTACCCGTAAGATCAAATAATTTAATTCCTGGTAACTGCATACTTGATAAAAAGATTAATTCATATTTAGTTTTTCTCTGCTATAGGCAAGACAAGCAAGGATATTCTCTTCTTCAACTTTCAATTTGTCCTGATCCGACAAAGATGAAATTTTGGGTAATTGTTTTTTATTGTCTTTTGCCCACATCATGATATTGCTTAAATCGGTAGCCGGTGTGTCCATGAAGGTAGCCCAATAGTCTTTCGTATAAACGGGTACTTCCAGCGGATCGCGGGTAATCATTTCCAGGTTAAAATTCACATTGGGATTATTTTTCTTACAAATGTCAATCATCTTCTTCAAATCCAGTATGCCTGTCCCCAAAGGAACTTCAGACAATAAAAAGCCCTTATCATATTCAGTGACCGCCATATCTTTAATATGTGTAGATACTACATACGGAGCCAATCGATCCAATACCACTATCGGATCTTCCAGTAAAGCAATATTATTACCAAAATCAAAATTCGAACCAATGTATTCACTCTCAATGGATTTAAATAATGTCAGCATTTCATCTGATCGGAAGTCTTTATGATTTTCTACTGCCAGCTTTATAGTGTGTTTTTTTAAAATCGGTTCGGCCAATTGCAGGTTAAAAAGAGCTTGTTTTTTAAAATCAGTCCAGCTCTTGAAGCTTTTAAATGTTTCATATCGGCGGGGACCAAAAGTAACCGTACGCAATACAGATGCTCCGGCTTCTTTAGCTTGTATTACCTGAGACTCAAACAAGGCAAGGTCATTTACAGATTTAGGGAGGGTGATCGATCCTTCGAAATACAATCCTGACTTTTCTCTTTTATCCCTGAATTTTTTGGAATAATCTGCAGGCCAATCATTCACCATGACCTGGATGCCGCCCGCGTTGATTGCAGCAGCATGATCGAGCAAGTCAATGGCATCGTTGAAAGAAGGGTATTGAGAGCTCGTTATTTTTGATTTCCAGCGCATCGCATACGAATGCACTACAATTCCCATTTTGGTGGTATTAAAATAATTGGAAAGACCGCCGGGTAACGACATAGCTCCCAGGGCGCCTGTGGTATTGACTAAGAATTCTCTTCTAAGCATAAAGATTGCACGATATGGAACGCAATGTACGTATCACCGGATAATTATCAGAGCATCGAAATACTTAATTTAGAAGACCGGACTTTCCATCATCAAAAAACAATATTACAGATATTCAATCTTGACTAAATTGAGATGCTGACTTCGTTGAGAAGGGACCAAAAATGAAGTGGATGAAATCTGAACGGCATCTTTAAATCTCAATTGTAATCTCACATATTCGGTACTCAGGACACTTTTTCGCTGGTATTGTCCATTGGTTTGTACTACATATTCGCTCACCGTATTTTCCGTACTGATTTCATCATTGTAAATTAATCGCAACCTGGAAGGATTTTTAAATAAAAAATAAGACGAATACATTCCATCATCGTCGTGAGAATATTGTTTTTTGTGCAATACATTGGACCAGGCCAGATTCCCGCTTTTATCAACATCAAACAACGCCATATCTTCATAATAATAATCGACCAGCATAGGAGCTCTGTAGGAATAGGGGTATCCATATCCCCGGCTGTTTCCGGTATAACCCGCTCTACGCTCGTATTCTTTTTTTAGTTCCATGATCAATAAAGCACCACCATCCTGTTTGAGCGCAATATCACTAACGATGAGTTGATTAAATTCATTCCGGTCTTTTGATCTTCGGGTAATTTCTTCATCAAATCTGGTTTCAAAAGGAAAAGTAGTGACCCTTTCTTCGCCACCTTCCATTAAATTATGTGAAATAAAATAAACTCCTTCTGCACGGGATGTATTCTTGAAAGTATAGACACCGCCGCCGACCAAATGATGATTGGCATTGTCATAGGTAAATTTTGTATGAAAAGTTACAAATTTAACCGGGATGGCAAATTGGCTGAATTTTTCAGAATTGGGATAGAATTTAAATATCTCAAACTGGTGAATGTCTTTTTTAGAACGATGATTATTTTTTTCAAAAACGGAAATGACCGTTCCATCGTTGGTAACCATCATACTTCTGAAATCTTCTTTAAAATCCGAATCTTTAAACAGGATTTTTTTGTTCAACAAATTCTTGTGGATCGTCAGATCAAAGACCGTAAAATCAGATTCATGCTCATTATCAGTATTGAAAAACATAAATTTAGTTTTGTCTTCAGAATGTGTTTCGCGCATACTGGGATTGAGTAATATATCTTCGTATATCTTGATGGTGTCACTGGAAATGATCTTACCATGTAAATCGATCTGATCCATTTGAATATAATATTTACCCCGGTGCCTGAATCCATAAAATACATGGAAAGAATTAATCCCGGGAACGGATGCCAATACATTGCAATTTTTATCGGCCAGGGAGATTTCGATTTCTTCCTGGGCTTTGAGATTTTCATTAAAGAGCTTCATCTCATATTTATTGCCGCGATCTCTGAACAAGACGATCTGGCTATCTACTTTACCGACCAGGTCATAGGATACATCGTTGCGCAATACAATTTCATCCGATACGGTTACTTTTTGCGATAGGACAACAGTATTAAAGTAGAGCACAATCAGAATAGAAAGAATAAATTTTGTTTTCATGTAAATGATACTACTAAAATTACTGTAAATCGATTAAATGTCTATCCTAAATTTTAGCAAAGCGTACGAATATATTGAATCTTTTTATTATAAGTTTTTTATGAGCATCCATCTTGACCCGGTTATTATTTAATTGGAAGCCAGAAGAATATCATCAAACCTGGTAATCGTTTAATTATACTTTAATTTTTAGAAGTATAAGAATTCCTGTAATCATAAGTGGTAAATGAACCATTAACGGCGGGTCAAAGAAAGGGACACGACACAAATATAAAACGCTTCCTCCAAAACCAAATATCATACACATCCACGAAATCCACAAAGGCAGTATGCTTAGTTGATGAAGTGAATATCCCATACAACCGATGCTGAAATAAGCAAGCACCATGTAGATGGAAAAAACTGCCGAAG
>CALMKY010000576.1 GCA_937867195.1 uncultured Saprospiraceae bacterium
ATGGACTTTGCTAAAAACGTACAAGATGCAGTTACCATACAGCAAGTACAACAGCGGCTGGAGGCATTTATCTTAGCGCTTTGTCAGTCAATCTCCAATGATTGCATGGTGCAGGTATTGGTTGATGACAAGACACCACCTGTATGTGAGACACCTCCAAATTTATTCTGGTATTGTGATAATGTTGCGACCAGTGAAGAAAATATTTTTGAATATGCGGACAATGCATGTACGGCTCGAAATAATAGTACCTATCCAAATTACAAATGTACATTTGGAGATGGTTCAGGTACACCTTATAATGAGATTGAATTAATCAAAGAAAACGATGGTGATTTATCGGATACATTAGATGGCACCAAATCTAAATTCTATGGATATTATGGATGTCAATCTCAAAGTGGCCACCCGGCAGAGGAGCATGGAGAAATTTCTACGCCTTGTCAAAATAATTGGGCTCCCATTTATTGCCGTACTTGGTTATTATTAGACAAAAACGATCAGGCAGGCAAAGTAGATGTAAGAAATGCATTCTATACACCGGTTGGTAGAAGTGGTGGGCGCGGCGCAGATGTGGTTACTGGTCAATTTATTATTTGGGATAATTGTTGGTTAGGAAGCATCACCAGCGCTGATGATCATTATGTCGATCAGTGCGGGAATGGTTGGTGGCAGCGTACCTGGACAGCCAAGGATAAATGCGGTGCAAGTATATCCTGTTCTCAAAAGATTTATACCAAACATAGAACTGATTTTGAAGTCATGTTCCCTCAAGATTTAGTTTTAAATTGTGATGCAAATGCCGGTACCAGTCCGGACGGTCAGGCTGGAAGGCCTATGATCATGGATGATGAATGTGAGCTCGTTGGAGTTTCATATGATGATGTAAGATTTGATATTGTACCGGATGCTTGCTATAAAATTGTTCGTACCTGGAAATTAATTGATTGGTGTAAATACGATCCTAATCAGCATAACAGAAAAACTGATGTTATAGTAGATGACCGATTTGTAGCAAATGCAGAAACAAGAGGATGTATCTACCGAAAACTCAAAGACGATGGCGATGGTTATATGACCTATACTCAAATAATCAAAGTAATCGATACCAAACGCCCTACCATCGTATGTCCTAAAAACGATACGCTCTGCATCAACGATGGGTACGCTGGAAAAGGGGACGAAGTGGATCCAATGTGTGTAGTGCCATCTTATTCCAGTGCAGACTTCAAAGCAACTGATAATTGTGCTCAACCAAGCGAGATTTCTTTCAGGTATGAAGTGAGTACTGATCAAAAATCTTGGACTAAATCTGCACCTAATAAAACCAGATTTACAAGTAATTCGCTGGGCGAAGGATTGACATACGTTCGGGTGATTGCTGAAGACAATTGCAGTCAGGAAGATACCTGCGTGTTTACAATATTGGTAAGAGACTGTAAAAAACCTACACCATACTGTTATAATGGGATAGCTACAGTAATTATGCCGACGAGTGGCAGCGTTACGGTTTGGGCTACAGATCTGAATGCGGGTAGTTATGATAATTGCACAAAAAAGAAAGATCTGTCCTTTGCGTTCGACAAAGACTTTAAAAACCCAAGTCAAAACTTTACTTGTGGTGATGTTCCAAATGGGGTAAGTGCTACGGTTACAGTCAATATATATGTTAAAGACAAAGCAGGAAATGTAGACAACTGTAATACGTATCTTTTAATCCAGGATGGTTCAGGAAATGTATGTCCGGATCAAGCGGGCGTTAATTCTTCCATTGCCGGTAGAACCATGATGGAAACCAAGGATCCGATC
>CALMKY010000577.1 GCA_937867195.1 uncultured Saprospiraceae bacterium
AAATGAAAAAAAATATATACTATAGTTTAATACCTGTACTTCTTTTTCTTTCATCCTGCAAAGAAAAATATATACCGCCTGCTATTGAAGCAAACCTCAATTACCTGGTAGTAGATGGTTCATTGGTAAATGGAGCAGACTCTACCATAATCCGTCTTAGCCGAACAAAAAAACTGGATGAAAAAGACCTGTACCCTTCATTCCTGTTTTTTGATATATGGATGTTCTTCTATTATATCATGTTCTCATTCTCTTTGGTAAAAAAACCAAGAAATACCTGGAAATAAAACCTCACGTATGGAAATAGTTCTTAAATACTTCGATGATTTCACAACTGATCAAATAAAAAAGTTTGAGCAGCTTAAAGATTTATATGCCGAATGGAATGAAAAAATAAATGTGATCTCAAGAAAGGATATGGATAATTTCTATGAACATCATGTATTGCATTCACTTGCTATTGCTACGCAATTTGAATTTACTGCCGGCATGCAAGTCATGGATCTGGGCTGTGGTGGCGGGTTTCCCGGCATACCATTGGCCATCTTTTTTCCTCAAACTCAGTTTCACATGGTAGATAGCATTAACAAGAAATTAAAAGTAGTGAGTGAAATAGCCGAAGCAATTGGGCTTAGCAATGTAACAGTACAGCACACTCGTGCAGAAGACATCAAAGACAGAAAATTTGATGTTGTTGTATCAAGAGCAGTGGCACCATTAAAAGACCTCTGGCATTGGAGCAAGCCTTTACTCAAAAAAAGAGACCAGCCTAACGGATTGATATGCCTGAAAGGTGGTTTTATTTAAGGATATTTTTCCATCGAAGTCATTTATATTGCCCGAATATTGTTCACCATACTGGAGCTTTTGGAAATTGTATTTAACATCGAAATTCTTGGAATTTAATTTAGTGCTGTAATTAAATAAATTATTTTTTTTGTTTTGTAAAATCGTTTGCAAATTCCAATTTCTGGTAAATTCCGGATTTCGAAACTGTTCGAATAAATTGAATTGATCTGATAATGATTCATACGAAATTTCATTCGACCAATTGATTTTATTAATTTGAGTAATATAACCTATGGATTGCCTGAAAGCCGAACCCACGTCATTTGATTTATCTTTCGTCGAAAAGAGATTCATATTATAATCACTCAAGGCGATGTCGGCATTGGTATAAAATCCATTACCGGGCGTGTAATCCACATGGAGTGAATGCATGGATTTTTTACCGGGGGCCACGATGCTGACCGATGGCTCGTATTCTCCCTGTAAGGTATTCTTGGCAAGATCCGGTGGAATCCAGGCATACGACCTGCCATTGGTGAAATGTTCATTATCTACAATATAATTTCCGTTGCCTTTTCCTACATAAGCAAATTGCGCTGTATACAACTGGGCGGTATGATCGCTACTCAACAGCAGGACATTCTTATATATTCTCCCATTTATTTGAGTATCGATTTTGCGATAATAAATTTCATTGCTTCGATTTGTAAAATTTTTTTGTTGAATGGTACTTTTCGTTATTCCCGAAATGCGGTCACCGGCATCTGCAAGATGAATTTTATCCTCTAGGCTTAATGTTTGAAAATTATTTGAATTTTTATTATCCCCTTCAACATAACTATTCCATTGAATGCTAAATGCCCCATGGCTGTATTTTGATTGCAGGCTGATGGCTGATTTTAAATAGGATTGATTTGAATATTCAAATTCCACCACAATTCTTGCATTCCGGTTTATGATTCTTCTCGCGGTAAATGTGATCTCCCCTCGATTATAATCTATCACATAATCATGATCAAATCCCCGAACCAACGGCATTCCATCCAAATATACTTTCTCAGATCCTGATAGTATGATTATTAGAACTTCATTCTGATTACCGGTAAGTCGATAAGGTCCTTGATTGCCTTCCGAAATTTCGAGCGATTGTCTTTTGTAATTTCCTCTTGCAATGGCTGTAGACAATCGGGTATCGAATGTAGATTTATTAAAGAAGGTTGTTTGATTTTTATATTCAAATCCTTTGTATTTTTTGAAATATTTGAGAAAATATGTATTATCGGGTTTGAGCTGTAAATCACCGGCGGACAAGGATTGATTTCTTCTTTTCAATTCAAGAAATACCCTGTCAAATTGAGGTTTTCGCCAAAACCCACGGCCTTAGCGGCTACGGCGTGCATCAGGGGGCCG
>CALMKY010000578.1 GCA_937867195.1 uncultured Saprospiraceae bacterium
GCTGTTTTTTTTCTTTCATGATTTTTATTGTTTAGTCATGGAAGATAATGATTAATCCAATGTGAAAAACCCGTTGCGAAGCAATGTTGGTTCAACGTTTTCATATGCGCTATCTTGCGTCCATACCTCAAGTAAAGCTAAGTCCTAATCTTTATATTTCCAATTTTGACTTGTGCAGAATATTATATTATTAAGAAGTCTATACTCTCAGGTGGTATCCGGATTCCAGT
This sequence comes from uncultured Saprospiraceae bacterium, assembly GCA_937867195.1. Classification (GTDB taxonomy): domain Bacteria; phylum Bacteroidota; class Bacteroidia; order Chitinophagales; family Saprospiraceae; genus JADJLQ01. The sequence continues at coordinate 231 of CALMKY010000578.1, forward strand.
ACAGAGGCTAATCCTAATTATTGACTTTTAAATTTCAATTTATCCGTTTTGATGTATATAGATTGTAAAATATACATCTCCTTGCTATGATTGATTAGTCGTTAGCCAACGGTTGCAAACTATTTGGAAACAATTGGTTCGATTGTTGAAGCATTATCTAATAGAATATTTCCATTACAAGGAGTTTTATCATCCTTGTAAAATGCTTGAAGGTAAAAGTGATCGTAGTTTTCAATAGGGGTAAATGTAAAAACAAATTTCTTCCAGTCGTAGTTATCGATCAATGGACTTTCAGCTAATAGTTGCAACATTTTACAGTCTTTTCTACCTCCAATAATCCGCAATAAAACTGGTGTTGTAAAACTGTAAGTTGTATCGGATCTTTTAAAATCCAAAATACCTTTTTCCAGATAGGTCCTAATATTCATACCACTGTTATAAACAGGAGATGTACACAATGAGATTGAAAATTTATATTGTTGATTGGCTACTAAAGGCCGTTTAAGTTTTTGATAGATCGACTCATAAGTACCATTTAAACGAGCAACCATTCCGATATAAGTCTTTCCATGTTGAGCATTTCTATTTACTCCCCAAAACTTATTTGGATGCGTATCAGCGCCTGATTCTCCCATGAAGCTACAGTCATACCATCCAACGGGTGTTTGACTTTGAAATGGTTTGCCTTCAAAAGATGGATTTTTCAAAAATATCTTTTCTAAAGATTGTCCATAATTAAAAAAATAAAACGATAAAAATCCCATCAATAATATTTTGTGTTTCATTCCGCGAATATAGAAATGGTTTATCTTCGTAAAAATAATAGAAATGAAAAAAATATTTCCATTCATCATGATGACCGTCCTGACCACAAACCTGTTCAGCTCCAATCCTCCCAAAAAATTACTTCGCCATGTCGTGATGTTTAAATTTAAAGATGGTACCTCTGCAGAAGATATTAAAAAAGTAGAAAACGCATTCGCAGACTTACCTAAAAAGATCAAAACCATCAAAGGATTTGAGTTTGGTACCAATAACAGCCCGGAAGGACTAAACCAGGGCTTTACTCATCTATTCTTCCTGACATTTGAATCAGAAAAAGACCGCAACGATTATCTACCCAATCCGGATCATAAAGCATTTGGTAAAGTACTTGGCCCTTACCTGGATAAAGTGATGGTGATGGACTATTGGAACAATTGATAGTACGCGCACAAAAATAATTACGATGTACGATATACGTATTACGATTTGTTTGTACATTAAAGCGGTACAAATAAATAATTATGTCTATCCGTCGAAGAGAATTTATGCAGATGGCATCGGTGACTGCCGGTGCTACTTTACTGGGAGCTGCAGCTTGTAATCCTACCGATCAAGCGATCGCAAAACCAATCTCATGGCAAAGCGAACTCAAATCCATGACCGCTGATGACATACCCATCACGGTCGAAGAGAGAAAGAGCCGAATCGCCCGGGCCCAAGAACTCATGATAGCAAATAAAATACAAGCTATCGTGATCGACTCGGGTACTGCGCTCAACTATTTTACCGGTATCCGATGGTGGCCCAGTGAGCGGACAGCGGTTGCCATCATACCTGCTCAAGGCGAGATTGCTTATGTATGCCCCGCTTTTGAAGAATCGAGATTCAGAGAACTTATCAGTGTAGGGAATCAGGTAGTGGTCTGGCAAGAAGATGAATCTCCTTATCAAAAAATCGCCGATGTATTACGAACCAGAAACTATACCAGTGGCACCATCGGCATGGAAGAAAGATTGAGATTTTTTATCTACGATGGTATTCGCAAAGCAGCTCCTCAATTCAATTACGTCAGTGCTGATCCTGTCACGATGAATTGCCGTATGATCAAATCAGCTGCTGAATTAGCACTTATGCAAAAAGCAAGTGATATTACGGTCGCTGCGATCAAAGCAGGCATCAGCCAACTCAAAGAGGGCATGTCGCAGGGTGATCTCAATAATATCATCAGCGAAGCGCATACACTCCTGGGTGCTCCCGGTGGCGGCGGCTTGATCTTATTTGCCGAATCATCAGCTTATCCACATGGGTCCACTAAACCCCGGACTTTAAAGAAAGGGGATATTGTATTGATGGATTGTGGTTGCAGTATACAAGGTTATTCTAGCGATATTACCCGAACGGTAGTTTTCGGGGCTCCGCCCACTAAACGACAACAGGAAATATGGGATCTGGAGAAAAAATCACAAGATGCAGGATTCGCTGCAGCCGTATTGGGCAAACCCTGTGAAGACATCGATCATGCTGCACGCAAAGTCATCACAGATGCAGGCTTTGGACCGGGTTATAAACTACCGGGTCTCCCCCACCGGACGGGTCATGGTATCGGTATGGATGGTCATGAATGGGGCAATGCCGTCAATGGAAATAAGCAATTGCTTCACGCCGGTATGTGCTTTAGCATCGAACCGACGATTGCCATACCCGGTGAGTTTGGTGTCAGGCTTGAAGATTGTGTCTATATGACAGAACAGGGACCTAAATGGTTTTCACCGGTGGCGACGGCAATTGATAAACCCTTCGGATAAACAATTTAGCCAGATGTCAACTGCCAGTTAATTTTTTAATTCAATGACAATATCTGAAGACCAGCTAAAATTAGTAATTGTTCAATTTGAAGAAGATAGAAACCAGCTCCAAAAAGAATTAAACGAAAGTTTATTGCAGGAAGACTATATATCGGCACATCATTTTTCTGAAGCTATAGAGCGTCTAAATAGACAATTGAATGTACTCTATAATATACATGATCCTTTCTATGATGAAAAAGAGCGTTTTAAAAGGAAAATTGAAATATACCAAAATCGGATCGCAAATGAAAGTTCAGAATGGGCAAAGAGAGCTTTTGAAAAAGAACTTAATCATTCAATTGAAGAATTAAACAATCTAAATCATGTTCCAAAGCAAATCTCATCAGCTGAAAAAAGTAGAATATTAGAAAATACCCTAATGAATCTATTGGATCGGAAAATAAAAAATCTGAAGTTGTATCTTAAGCGTTCGGAAAACTTATTAATGGATTTTACTTTTTCAAAGAAAACATTAAAGGTGACTCTTCCCAATGTAAAACAATTATCTAAAAAATGGGTTCTTCAAGACATCCATATTCTTGCCATTAAAAATGTAGGTTTTCAACCCACAAAGGATGGCTCTAAACTGATCATGAACATTACAGGAAATCAAGATAAAATCTTAGAAAATGTGAACCAAATTTTACTCAAAATCATCTTTGAAATTTTCCATTTCAAAGAATTTGAAAATGATTGCTTCCTGGTTATAGGTTAATAGCAATAAGCCATCCCTTTGAGGATAGCTTATTGCCTACTGATTTTTATTTTCTATATTTTTCTTCAAACTTCTTTTTATCATGTTCATCCTTCATATCGTATTTTTCGATCTCCCCGTTTGATAGTTTGATCGTGATGGTATGGTGATTGATACTGATACTCGCATTGGGTATCTCTACTCCATCGAGGTAAGAAAAATCAGGGGTAGGTGGAAGTGGTGGTAAAGCAGGTGCCGGAGGCATGGATGGAAGTGCAGGCATCGAAGGAGCCGGAGGTAAATCGGCTAATGCAGGCATCGGGGGCGATGGAGGCATAGCCAGTAGCGCTGGCATAGGCGGAGCGGCTAATAACGGTGGTGCCGGAGGTAAAGGAGGAGTCGGTGGAAAAGCATCCCCATATTTTTCCTGAAATTTTTCAGCATCTTCCTCTTTGTTTAGGTTGTATATTTCTTTACTGCCATTTTTTAATAATACGGTGGCGATGGCATTTTCACCCTTTGTATTCACTTCGATTCTTTTAAAAATATGATCTTTCGTACCGGGTTGATAGGTAAACGTGCCATTGTTTGCAAAGCCTTCTTTATTTATAAAATTTGGTTTGACAGTATCCTGTACCGGGTTGGAGTCGTTAATAGCAGCAAGTTGTTTATGCGGAATGGTGCGGAATGCAAATATCAGTAATAATGCAATCGGTAGTAAAAGCAAAAACCGGAGTCTGTGCCATGGATTGGATTTGTGTTGATTCATCATGTTGATTCTTGATTTAAGTGAATGAAATGAAAAACTCGTGGCCAGGCTATAGGGAGGATGGCCCAGAGTCTGTAATAATAAATATTGATACGCTTTGAGATCGATGCCTCGCGAAAGCATGATATCATCGGCTATATATTCCAGGTTTTGACGGATTGATTTCTTAAGCACCCAGGCCAATGGATTAAACCAGTTGAGGATGCAGACGATCTCCGCCAGGATCATATCGAACGTATGTCGCTGACGAATGTGGATAAATTCATGGGCAAGGATTTTTTCCAGTTTTTCGGAGTCAATGCATGATTTTGGAACGAATACATGATTCAAAAAAGAAAATGGAGAGATTTCCTGGTCTATCATATAAATGTTTGCATGATCCTGCAACCGATGTCCTGCAGACTTCAAATTATAAAATGAAAGCATCTGAAGAATCAATTTTAAAACTAAGATCAGCAATCCAAGCACATACAGAGCACACAAGAATTGCTTAATATCAAAAACATTTTCTACGCTGCCAATACCCCCGGTTGTTATTTGTTGAAATAAATCTGTTTGAATTAAACTTACCCTGCTGGTCGTCCAGGTCGGTATATTTTTTACCGGCAACTGATATTTGAGCAAAGGAACCGAAAAAGCTATCAGGATACCCGACAAAAAATAATATCGGATGCCATGAAAGAAGGTCAGCTTCTCCAGGAATACTTTATAAAAAACAGTCATGACTGAAATCGTCAAAGTGAATTTGATGAGAATTGGAAATATGGCCGGGATCATTTTTTACCTTTTTCGATGATCGAAATGATTTCCTTTAACTCTTTGGGGCTTAGTTTTTCGTTCTCCACGAAGAAATTAACCATTTGCTTATAGCTGTTATCAAAATAGTCTTTTACAAATCCATGCATGAAGGTCTTTTTGTAATCCTTTTCAGTGATGATCGGTTTAAATAAGCTCACGTTACCAATTTTACGACTGGAGAGATATCCTTTGCGTTCCAGGTTTTTAATAGTCGATGCAAGCGTAGTATAGGGCATTTCATCTTCACCACCCAAATCATCCAATATGGCCCTGATATGAGTCTCGCCCAATGACCAAATGATTTTCATGGCTTGTTCTTCCTGTGGGCTTAATTTTTCCATTTTTACGAATTCTATAGCAATACTACGATTTTTTCGTAGTTGTGTCAATACGACCTATGTTAATTTTTTTGAAAGATTTTAGGCCTACCTTTATTAGTCAAAATATGAATCAGACCGTCCAAATCGTTTCAGGCCAATTGGTCGATATCGATGCTCGTAAGATATATGGAGCAGAATTAAGTATGGAAGCCGGAAAAATCAAAGCCATTCATAAAACAAAAAGTAAAAAAGGTCCTTTTATATTACCGGGTTTTGTCGATGCACACATTCATATAGAGTCATCGATGCTGGTGCCATCTGAGTTTGCTAGACTAGCCTTACCCTATGGAACATTAGCAACGGTTTCTGATCCGCACGAGATAGCCAATGTATTGGGTATGCAGGGAGTTTATTTTATGTTGGAGAATGCAGATGGCTTACCGATCGAGCACCTCTTTGGCGCACCTTCCTGCGTACCGGCGAGTGATTTTGAAACTGCTGGGGCCAGATTGACCGCAATGGATGTGGATGCTTTATTAGCAGATCCCCGGATTGGTTATTTATCAGACGTCATGAATTATCCTGGAGTAATCTTGCGCAATATTGAGGTTTTAAAGAAGATAATTCTTGCCAATAAGAAAAAGATAAACGGTCATG
>CALMKY010000579.1 GCA_937867195.1 uncultured Saprospiraceae bacterium
CGGTGGTCCTCCGGAAGAACCTGCGCTATCAAAGAAAAAGGGCCTCAATCGATTTGTATGGGATATGCGCAATACCACGATGAATGGTGTGCAGGATGTATACATTGAATCCAGTTATCGTGGTCATAAAGTACCGCCCGGTAAATACACAGTCACTTTGATGGAAGGGAGTAAAGAGTTGAGCAAGGAAGCAGTGGTATTGGCAAATCCATTGTATGCTACCGATGCTAAGACCTATGCTGAATACGATGCCTTCATGACCCCGATCGAAGCAGAAGTCATTAACATGCACAATCGCATCAACGACCTCGATGCTAAACGTATTTTGTTAGAAAAATTATCAGGAAGTATTCCGGGTAATAATGCACAATTGAAACAGTCAGTAAAAGATCTTATAACCAAAATGAAATCATGGGATAATGATATGATTCAACGCAAATCGAAAGCCTATGATGATGTAGATAATTTTGCAAATAAGTTTACAGCCAACTATATGTTTATGATCAATCAGACTGAGAGTGATATGCCAAAAGTCAACCAACCCTCTAAGGATCGATTAAAGGAACTCAACCTGGATTGGGACAAATTAAGAGCCCGAGCCGATGAAATAGATCAAAATGTAATTACCATCAATAAAGCTTTGTGGAATGCCGGCGTTGGAGCGTTGCCTCAAAGTATTATTAAACCTTAATCTACCGGATTATGAATAGAAGAAATCTTTTAAAAAACCTGACCGCGGGTTCCATTGCATCTGCTTTACCCAACCAAATGCTTGGAGCCCAAAGATCTGCGGATAAAATCATTGCAGAAGGGCCGGTTAAAATCACAGATATCAAAACGATCCTGACAGCACCTGATAAAATCAAACTGGTCGTAGTAAAGATTATGACATCAGAACCAGGACTCTATGGTATCGGATGTGCTACTTTTACCCAACGTGCATATGTCGTGGCGACTGCATTAGAGAAATATCTCAAGCCATTTCTGATAGGACGGAATGTGGATGAAATCGAGGATATCTGGCAATCTACCTATGTGAGTTCTTATTGGCGCAACGGCCCTGTATTGTTTAATGCGATGTCTGGTATCGATATGGCATTATGGGATATCAAAGGCAAGCGTGCCAATATGCCGCTTTATCAATTATTAGGAGGTAAAGTACGGAAGGGAGCTGATTTGTATTTCCATGCACAAGGGCTGGAATTATCAGAATTAGAAGATAATGTACGATCGGCTATTGAAAAAGGATATAGACATGTAAGAATACAGATGGGGCAAAAAGGCAACGCGAATTATGGTGCTAGGGGAGCCACCGGTACGCCGGCCAGTAGTGTCGGATTGCCTCCTGAACAAGCAGGTCCTACTGACCCCAAAATCATTTTCGATCCGGCATTATACGCAAGAGCTGTCCCAAAGATGTTTGAATACATCCGGGGTAAATTCGGTGAGGAGATTGAATTATTGCATGATGTGCACGAACGAGTCCCACTCAATACCGCCATAAATCTTTGTAAAAACCTTGAGCCTTATCATCCTTATTTTGTGGAAGACCCTTTCCCGCCGGAAGAAAACGACCATTTTAAACTGCTGCGGCAACAGACAACAGTGCCGATTGCCATGGGAGAATTATTTAATACGCAGCATGAATATGTACCTTTGATTAAAGATCGGCTGATTGATTTTATCCGCATTCATATCTCTCAAATCGGAGGCCTCAGTCCTGCCCGTAAAGTACAAGCGATGTGTGAATATTTTGGCGTCAAGACGGCATGGCATGGACCCGGTGACGCTTCTCCGATAGCTCATGCAGCTCAATTAGCTCTTGAATTATGCAGTTATAATTTCGGTGTTCACGAAGGGTATGTGTTTCCTCAAAATACCAAAGATGTTTTTGTTGGATGTCCGGAGACAAAAGACGGTTATATGTTTGCCCAGGAAAAGCCCGGATTGGGAATGGACATCGACGAAAAAACAGCAGCTAAGTTTCCATTACCGGAAGGCACTTCATTTGACTATAGTTGGGGTACTACCAGGAGGAAAGATGGAACCGTCATAAGGCCTTAAATAAAAAAAGGTTGTTCATAAGAACAACCCTTTTACTTGTACCGAAGAAGGGAATCGAACCCCCACATCATTGCTGATACTGGATTTTGAGTCCAGCGCGTCTACCAATTCCGCCACTTCGGCAGATGCGGCTGCAAATGTAAGCATTAACTTTTAAAATTTTGATTTAATGGACTTTAAAAATTTCTTGCCAACACCCGATTTTAAATATTTTTCTCGATTTTACTATTCATCAAATCAAGGTAGGCCGATGCTGAAGATTATTCTTTTTGTTTTTTCAAAATTTATACCGGACCTGAAGTTTTATTTCAGTTCTTTTATTTCCATTTATCAGATCATTACCTGACCCAATGGTATCTTGATCGGCAAGATAGGTCATTGCGTATCGGCCTTCAAAAGTTAAATTGCGAATACCCCCGTATCGCAGGTTTAGATAATATCTCCATCCGGTATGGTAATAGACTGGTACATAAAAATTATAAAGTAAATCATTTTCATATGCATAGATGCCGCTGTTATAATCATGAGTATTAAAATATGCAATGCGGGTACTGAAACTGAAAGGGGAGGAGAGGGCTTTAAATAAAAAATCCTGGTAAACCATCCAGCCTTTGCTTTGGGCAGAAAGGATTTTATTATATGCATTGGCTTCAAAGCGAGTCCTTGTATCCCAGGATTTATTCCAATGATATTCCAAATTAAATCGGATGGAATGTTTGTTTTCACTTGCCAATGGTTTGAGTGGAAGATCGACTGTAAGATTTTGCTCCTGGGTTTTATTTCTGAATTGCAGATAAATCTCAAGTGTGCGTTTAATGGTATAGCTGACTCTTACGAATTGTTCATTTCCTGAGGAAGGCCCTTGCGAATTGTATTGTAACCAAGGATGTGACCAAAGATCCCAGTACCCTGCTATTTTCCAATGTACGCCCGGCCTCAGCTCAGCACCGATATACAATCCCTTCTCATTTGCAGCGAATGTATTTTCAGAAAATGCATTTGAATAAATGGCAGGATACCCTTTATCCAGGCTGCGGTAGAGGATCGCAAGCTCCATGTTTTTATTTACCGGCCATTGCATTCCTTCCATCCATCCATACGTTCCAGGAGCAGCTAGAGCGTATTCACCAAAGAAATTGAAGTTGCGGACCCTGTACGCATGATCGATGCTGGTTTGTGCCAATTTGTTTCCATCAAAAGCAAATTGGTTGTAGGCAGTATTGGCCTTGTGATAATCTTTGTCAAACCAGCTTGATAAATGATTTAAAGCAATATGTCCTCTGGACATTAAATATTTTAAAGATGCACCTAAAACTGTTTCCCTGATTCGATTTTTATCATCCAGTTCACCGAGAGTACGATGGTATCCGCTTTCTTCAAAGGAACTAAATTGAGCTTCGCGTTTCAATGAATCCTGAAGGATGTTTCCATCTTTTCTTCTGATCGATCC
>CALMKY010000580.1 GCA_937867195.1 uncultured Saprospiraceae bacterium
AAAAAATACAGAATATTCAATAGCTTATATGGTGAAGTAAGTATAATGGATGGTTTAAAATTCAGGGTAAACTTTGGTCCTGACTTTACGATATCCCGTTGGGGAAGATTCATCGGGCCATTGACCAATGCAATTAAAGGAGGTCTTTCTCAGGCATCTAACACGAATAATTTCGGATTTGATTATACATTGGAAAACCTTTTGACGTATGACAAAACATTCGGCCGGCATCATGTCAATTTTACAGGACTGCAGTCAATTCAAAAAGACAGATTCGAGTCATACGGCTCAAACGTAACCGGTATTCCATCGGATCTGCAACAATTTTACAGCCTGGGTTCTGCCGCTTCTGTCACAGGTATTGGATCCGGATTGACTCAATGGACTATTAATTCGTTTATGGGTCGTATTAATTATGATTTTGATGATAAATATTTATTGACACTTACCATGCGTCGGGATGGTTCCAGCCGATTCGGAGAAAATACAAAATATGGTAACTTTCCCGGGGTCGCCGTGGGATGAAATATTTCTCATGAGTCATTTATGCAGGGAGCTAAATGGATCGATTTATTGAAGCTTAGAGCCGGATGGGGTGAAGTAGGTAATCAAGGGGTGGCACCTTATCAGACCCAGGGATTATTAAGCAGGACTACCTATGCATGGGGTACTTCAGCAGCTTATGGCTACAGACCCAATACGATTGGAAATCCTGACTTACGCTGGGAATCATCCGCTACTGCCAATATCGGCCTTGATTATTCTATTTTTAAAGGAAGATTACAGGGATCTATAGAGCTTTATCAAACAGACACCAAATCTTTGTTATTGTCTGACTTCCTTCCAGGATCTACCGGATTCAATGCTGTAACCCGCAACGTAGGTCATACCCGCAATAAAGGATTAGAGATAAATCTTACCTCGTATAATATCAACACCAATAGTTTTAAATGGGAAACTGATCTTTCCTTTATGAAAAATACCGAAGCGATCGTAGAGCTTTATAATGGAAAAGTAAACGATGTGGGTAATCGCTGGTTTATCGGGCAACCGCTCAATTCTTATTTTGATTATAAAAAATTAGGGATCTGGCAAACAAATGAAGCCGATGCTGCTAAAAAATATGGATCAGAAGTGGGACAGATCAAAATCCAGGATACGAATGGTGACGGCAAGATTACAGCCGATGATCGTGTGCTGTTGGGTAGTGATATACCGGATTTCCAGGCAGGATTGACCAACCGTTTTAAGTACAAAGGATTTGACCTAAGCGTGTTTTTATATGCAAGTATTGGCCAGAAAATTGTTTCATTCTTCCATCGCGATAATAATGCATTGGCCGGAAGATATGAGCAGATAAAAGTTGATTATTGGACTCCAAACAACCCAACCAACGAATTTCCTCGTCCGAAGAGCAACCAGGAATTCCCGGTATACAATTCCTCTCTGATTTATTTTGATGGTAGTTTTGTAAAGCTTAGAAATATCAATTTTGGATATACATTACCTGAAAAGCTTGCACAGAAAATTCATGCAGAATCCGTGCGATTCTATACCAGTATACAGCAACCGGCTATCTGGTCATCCTATAGAACTAAATACAATGGGGTGGATCCTGAAGCTACCATTACCAGTTCAGCAAATGGTACGACCGGTATCGGCAATGGTGTAACTCCTGCGACCAAAGTAATCACGGTGGGTCTTAATTTAAAATTCTAATTCATTTAAAAAATAAATTTAATTATGAAGAATTTATTAAAAAATAATATCAGGCTAAGTTTGATCACTTTCCTGGTCTTTAGTTTTTTCTCTTGCAGTAAAGACATACTCAAAGAGACTGTCATTTCCAATATCGGCAATGACTATATGAATACTGCAAAGGGCTTTGAAGATGCAGTGAGAGCTGCTTATTCTTCCATGCGGACATTTTATGGTACCCAGTTGGGCTTGACGCTGACTGAGTACGGCACGGATATATACGCTACCGGAGCCGACGGCTCTTACAAAGGTTTTCATTTTTATGATACCCAATTGCAACCCACGGTAGATTATTTGTTTGCTTTGTGGGATGAACTGTACAAGGGAATCAATACCTGTAATGCCATCATGGGTAGAGCTGCCAATGTGACCGGGCTTCCGGATGCAACTAAAAAATTGAGAGTGGCCGAAGCTAAGTTTCTCCGTGCTCACTATTATTATATATTGCATCAGCAGTTTGGCGGCGTAGATCTTAGGCTTACAGAAACCACAGGTCCTACAAAAGATACGAAGAGAGCCACCGATGCAGAGATGTATGCACAGATCATTAAAGACTGCAATGAAGCCATTGCCGATCTCGAAAATAAAGGTCAATCATCTGATTATGGTCGCGCTACCAGAGCGTCTGCTGAGGCCTTGCTTGCTCACGTATATATGGCAAAAGCATATGGTCCATCCAAAGCAGGTGATGATTTCCAAAAAGCTGCCGATTTGTGTGCCGGCTTGATCAGCAAATATGGATTTAAACTACTGGATGATTTCGCATCGGTCCATGATGAAAACAACCAGATCAATTCAGAGGTGGTATGGGCTGTGCAGTACGCGACAGATCAATTATATAATACATCTAATAATAGTGCAGGATCTGATGGAGGTGGAAATAATCTTCATTTATTCTTTGGTATGCAGTATGATATCCAGCCCGGCATGCAACGGGATGTATTTTACGGTCGCCCATTTAAAAGATTGCGCCCCACGGCTTATTGTTTAAATACTGTATTCGGGGAAAGAGTAAATGATTCAAGGTATGATAAAACTTTCCGTACGGTGTGGAAATCGAATTTCCCGGGTACTAAGCTCAATCCTTCATTTGACAATTCTAAAGCGCCCGGCTCACTCAATTTTGCATCAGGAGATACTACCATATGGATCCCTGGCTATGAAATGTCAAAAGAAGAAAGAGCTACCAAGAAATATCAGGTATTAGTGCCGAGTGCTTATTCTGAAGCTTTGTTCCCCACACTTCAGAAATTCTTTGATACGAAGAGACCTGATAAGACGGAGCCACGTGGTACCCGTGATTATTTCGTATGGAGATTGGCGGACATTTATTTATTACAGGCTGAGGCATTATTAGGCCTGGGAAAAACAGCTGAGGCTACTGATGCGATCAATGCTGTACGGGTAAGAGCTGGTTATCCGGGTAAAAAGGATTTGATGAAAATCACTCCTTCTCAAATGACGTTTGACTTTTTGATGGAAGAGCGTGCCCGTGAATTGGCAGGAGAACAGACCCGCTGGTTAGACTTAAAGCGATGGGGTTTGTTAGTAGACCGTGTGAAAAAATACAATCCTCAAGCTCAGGCAGTATCTGACAAACATAATTTAAGACCGATTCCTCAAACACAAATCGACCGCTCGAATGCAGGGGTATTTCCCCAAAATTCGGGCTATTAATAAATGCTATACTTTGTTATCAAGGCTTTCCGAAAGGGAAGCCTTTTTTTTAACTGACCCGGATAAAGGACATAACCGAGGCCATGAGTCAAACAGCAGGCGTCTTACCCACATAATTAAAAGGACTAATCCTATTTAATTCCTTCTTGATATGATCACTCACGGGTAAATTCTTAATAAATTCCTTGATATCCTTTTCAATAATTTCAGATTTGCCTCGCGTAAGTTCTTTTAGCAATTCATAAGATTGATCGATGCCTTCTCGTCGAAGGATGGTTTGGATTGCTTCGGCAACCACGGCCCAGTTTGCATCGAGTGCTTTGTGTATAACAGGTTCATTTAAATCTATTTTGCCTAATCCTTTGAGCAAAGAATTGACGGAGATCATCACGTGCCCAATGGGTACTCCCAGATTTCTTAGCACGGTACTATCTGTCAAGTCGCGTTGCAATCTTGATATAGGCAGTTTCTCTGCAAAATGAGTCAATAAAGCATTCGCTATTCCAAGATTGCCTTCCGCATTTTCAAAATCGATAGGATTTACTTTATGAGGCATAGCAGACGATCCCACTTCATTGGGAACTGCTTTTTGTTTAATGTATTGCATGGAAATATACATCCAGATATCCCTGCAAAAATCGATCAAAATAGTATTGATTCGCGAAAGCGTATGACACCAGTTGGCCAATTGGTCATAAGGCTCGATTTGAGTGGTCCAGGGTATCCTCTGAAGGCCGAGACTCGACACAAAATGATCAGCCCATAAATGCCAATTGCGGTCAGGATACGCAGTGTAGTGTGCATTCAGATTACCGGTAGCACCTCCAAACTTAGCAGTGATGGGTACTTGTTTGAGTTGTCCCAATTGAGAAATAAGTCTTTCTACAAAGACTTTGATCTCTTTTCCTATTGTCGTAGGACTCGCAGGTTGACCATGGGTATGGGCCAGCATAGGTGTATTCATCCATTCGCCTGCCAGACGATCCAAATGAATTATCAATTTATCCAATAAAGGGAATAAAATGGTCTCATTTGCATTTTTCAAAGCCAGGGGTTGTGCGGTATTGTTCACGTCCTGGGAAGTCAATCCAAAGTGAATAAACTCATGAAAAGGGTAGAGTGGGGTGTCTTGAATTTTTTCTTTCAGATAATATTCGACCGCTTTGACATCGTGATTGGTAATCTTTTCGATTTCTTTGATTTTTTGTGCTTCGACCTCATTGAAA
>CALMKY010000581.1 GCA_937867195.1 uncultured Saprospiraceae bacterium
GAGACTTTGAGGAATGAATAGTGAATTTAACCCCACCACACAGCATACCTTTTCCTCCTCAATTCCATTGCTAGCTTCTCCTCCATTTCCAATGCCTCCTTACGTGTCTTGATCGGATTCAGATGATTGTACAGACTAGGCCTCAGATAAATACCATATTTCTTTACAATAGCAGACGATAGATCAAACCCCTTTTTACTGACTGTCCCATAGATGTGCTGATCAAATCTTTCTTTTGGTGACTTACTGGTCATGCCGACATAAAGACATTCCAACACTCCATTGAATTGAGGATTGGCTTCACGAAATTTCCTATTTTCGGTAAAAACTTTTTTTCTGAGCTCGATGACATATACGTGATAGATTGCCATGGCGATATCAGACTAATAAAAATCGATAAAAAAGCCTACCATCATATTTCATAATTTCAAAATTAAACTTAACCGCGTTAATATTGCATGGATATCAACAAATTTATTGAAACTGTTTACATTGTTGTCTTATTTTAATCGACTTGAGCTATTTAGTAAAATCTAAGTTTTTGCAATTTACCGCAATCGGAATAATCGGTTTGCTCTTAATCTTGCCTTTTTTAGGCTCTGTCCATCTATTTGATTGGGATGAAATCAATTTTGCAGAAGCTGCCCGCGAAATGATCGTCCGGCACGATTACACCCAAATTACAATCAATTATGAACCATTTTGGGAAAAGCCTCCCCTGTTTATCTGGATGCAAGCGGCCTGTATGCAATTATTTGGTATCAATGAATTTGCTGCCAGGCTTCCTACGGTACTGGTCTCCATCGCTACGTTATTGCTGATTTATCACATCGGCACGAAACATTTTTCTGGAAGATTCGGCTGGACATGGGTGATGATGTATGCAGGAAGTGTCCTTCCTTTTTTCTATGCCAGAACCGGGTTGATTGACCCTAGTTTTAATCTATTTATTTTTTATTCATTTTATCTTTTGGTAGAGGCGACTCATCCTGAAGCGGAGAATAAATTAAAATTTAAATTGGGTATCGGTATTGCTATTTCATTGGGATTAGCCGTACTCACAAAGGGACCGGTGGCCGTTCTGATCTTCGCTCTTGTTTATCTAGTGTTGGTTATCCGGAACCGATCTGCCATTTTTGATATAAAGACTATAGTGATCGCGTGTATCCTCCACCTATCGGTGCTTTCTCTCTGGATATTACCCGAAATCTTGCATCATGGTGGGTGGTTTTTTAGCACGTTTATTAAGTATCAGGTAGAATTGCTGACAGATAATGTAGCCGGTCATGCTGAACCGTTTTATTACCATCCTCTGGTATTGTTTTTTGGATGCATACCCGCTGTT
>CALMKY010000582.1 GCA_937867195.1 uncultured Saprospiraceae bacterium
TACATTAACACATTAATACTTAAATTCCATAAGTTTTTTAATCAGGCTCTACAGACCCAGTTTTTATTCATGAGTGATGTTTTTTTATTTCCTGACTGCATGCTTCCTTTTAAAACTGTCACAGGTTGGAAAGCAGATAAATAAAATGCTGGGTAAAGTCCCGCCAGGAATCCCACCAAACACGATACTAATAATAAAGACACCAATAGAGTAGGAGAGTACAATACATTGCTACCAATATCTGTATCTGCCAGTCTATTAAATGATTGAAGGGATATTCTTGCAATGATATAAGAAATCAACATAGCCGCTAAGGCCGTTAAAATTGCTTCGGTTAAAAACTGAGATACCAGGCTGCTTTTAAGTGAACCCAATACTTTTCTGACGCCCACTTCACGCGACCTCTTGGAGGATCTTGCGGTGGCTAAATTCATAAAATTGACGCACGCAATAATGAGTATAAAAAAAGCGATCGCCGTAAAAATATAGACATATTGAATATTACCTCCCCCATACAATTCACCAATTTTATTTGAGTGTAAATGAATGTCTTTTAGAGAAATCAACCCTGTTTTAAAATAATCTCCCTGAGCATTAAATTCTGAAAGTGATTTTCCTATTAAGTTTTGCAGTTCAGGCCCTAAATTCCGATCGACCATTTTATTCAATTCAATTTCTGCCTGGTGAGGATCAGCTCCTTCTTTAAGTAAAAGATAGGTGTTGTAATTTTGATTCCCTGACCAATTTTTTTCATTTGCATTGGGATCGTCAATTAAGGACATAAAAATTTTAAATCTTATATGACTATTGGAAGGAAGATCTTTAATGACCCCGGTGACTTTTCTTGATTCATTATTATTAATGGTCAGTGTTTGACCAATGATGTTGATTGCGTTAAAATATTTTTTAGCTATGGATTCGGTCAGAACGATTGACTTGGGTTCGTCCAGTAGATGATTGACATCTCCGGCCAAGAGGGGAAAACTAAAGATTGAAAATAAACTGTTATCGCATTGTCCGACGTTACCTTCTCGAATGACATCGTTTCCTTTTTTGATCAACAAATCTCCATACCAATTGATTCTGGCGAAATCCTCGATGGCAGGTATATCAAGTCTGGCCACTTCTCCGTATACCGGATTGCATTCAGCCAGGTCCAAATCATTATTCCCAAATTTGATCTCTATATTTGCTCGGTAAATCCGATCAGAATGAATATTGAACCGATCAAAACTTAATTCAAACTGGATTACGATGAATATCACCATACAAACAGCGATGCCTGCGGCAAGTCCGGCAATGTTGATGATAGTAAAATTCCTGTTGCGGGTTAAATTTCTGAATGCTGTTTTGAAATAGTTTTTAATCATGGCAGTAACCTGGTTTAAGCTGTATTAATACATTGTGTCGGGAGGCAAAGGATCGGCTACCGATACTAAGGCCATAAAGATGCCATTTTACTAAATCAGTGGAAATAAATGATCTACATTTTAAATCCACTCCAGATTGTGCGGTTTTGAAACCGGGGGTGTTCGATTTTGGTACACAGGGAAACAATCAGTGATTACATAACAGGCACTATTAGTTGTTTAGCACCTGTTGGAACTTGCTTATTCAAACCGGTTACCCTGAATACAATGCAGGGGCCATAATTTCTATTTGTTCATCCCCACCTGTAAATTAATGACAGCAGTTTACGGCAAAAAAATCCATGCAGTTTAACATTGACAAACGATACATCATCATCGCCTTAATTGGCCTTACATTTTTATTTAACGTAACCCAAACACAAATTTTACTTATTTTAGGTCAGCTTCCTTTATGGGAATTCAATGTGATGCTGTCAAAATTTTTTCAAACGATAATACTGGTGGGAGTGGTGCAGGGCTTCGTTGTGAGCAGCCTCTTGTTTTTTGTAAAGAAAAATAAGTTGCAAAACCGCCTGCTGGCTGCGCTGATCCTGGTGATAACACTTGCAGGTTTTAACCTGTATGGCAATTTTGCAAACTGGTTTGGATCACCCTTGCTGCGATTTATTACAGACATCGTTCCGTTGGTGATGCCTATGGCCATTGGCCCACTGATGTATTTTTATGTACAGGCCGTATTATCACCAGGCTTCCAGATGGGAAAAAAACAGAGACGTCATTTCATCCCCCTGGTGATTGACCTTGTTCCAGCATTTGTGCCCATTTTATACCTGGTATTGCTGCTGACAAAACTCATTGCCAGGAACCCGGCACCTTGGGGAAATTTTATTGATACCTATAATGTATATGCCGATATTCCACGCTGGTTGTCGGTTACCATTTATGTTTGGCTTTCTTCAACATATATTTCCGGGTATATCAGCCAACGCCGTGGCAACCTCAATGGCCAGGCCATACAGGTAAAATGGCTTCGGCAATTTGTACGTGTATTCATGATATTCCAGGCGGTATGGCTCATCTATTTAATTCCTTATATCAT
>CALMKY010000583.1 GCA_937867195.1 uncultured Saprospiraceae bacterium
TTGGGGACATTTATTACCTCAAAATTCTTTTGCTGATAACCCCGTAGCGAGTCAGGAAATATCCAAAAGTGATATCAATACCACTACCAGCCTTTCCGGTAGCGCTTATGTGGAGGCCAATGTGTTACCTAATCTCGTATTTAAGTCTACACTTGGTGGAAATTTTGACAATTTGTACAATACTCATTTTGCATTCAGCAGTTATTTGCCAACTTTGAATTCCTTACCGGATAACCGGTGGACAGAACAAAGTGGTTATCGAAACTCTTTGACCTGGAGCAATACACTTAATTACATCTGGACAAAAAGCGATCACCGCTTACAATTTTTATTGGGCAATGAAGTAATACACAATGACAATCGGATCGCGGTTGCCAGTAAATCCAATTTTGAAATAACTAATTCCAATTATTTATCATTGGGCAATGGCAATGCTTTAAGTGCCACCAGTCAAACATTTGCCAATGAATCAAAATATTTATCTTATTTCGCCAAACTGGACTATGGTTGGAAGGATAAGTATTTTCTGACCGGAACATTACGCAGGGATGGTTCATCACTCTTTAGCAGGGATCATCGAATCGGTTGGTTTCCGGCTGTAGGACTTGCCTGGAGGGTATCGGAAGAAGACTGGCTTAAAAATAGTGCTTGGTTAAATGAATGGAAAGTAAGGGCAAGTTATGGGGTTTCAGGATTCGCAGGCAATACCAATCCTTTGAATCAATTTGATCTGTTTAATTCAAATATAAATTCTTCTTATTACGATATATTCGGCATAAGCACCAATCCTGAGAAAGGATATCAATACAAGCAGATAGGAGGCTATAACACCACCTGGCAAAAAGATAAAGTATTTAATGTGGGCTTTGAATCTATATTATTCAATCAAAGCACACGATTAACAGTAGACTTTTACCATAAAATTTCGGGTGATCTGTTATTCAAAGCCGCATTGCCCGCGATATTGGGTACTGCAGACAGACCCAATGTCAATATAGGTAAATTGCAAAACAAAGGTGTGGACATCCAATTATCGCATACAGCCAGGATCAATCAACAACTCTCTTTGTCATCAGGAATCACCTTCACTATGTACCGCAATAAAATCCTGCAAATCGACGGGACTCCTTTTTTCCAATCCAATGATCTGGAACATAGAGCATTTTTTGTGCGACATTTTGTCGATCATCCGATGGGTACTTTCTTTGGATACCGGGTAGAGGGGCTGTTCAATTCAAATGAGGAACTAAGCCGTATTGATCAGGAAGCTAAAGCCTTAGGGCGATTCAAATTTAAAGATCTCGATGGCAATGGAATTATCAATGAAGCCGATCGCACCATAATAGGTGATCCAAATCCAAGATTTACGGCAGGTATCAATCTTGGATTAAAATGGAAACAATTTGAACTTTCGACATATTCCTTTCTGAATTATGGTAACGATGTCAATAATTTTATAAATCAAGTATTGCATTTCAATAGTACAGGTCCGTACAATGGTGGGGCAAACCTGGCAGCTGCAAAGGACATTCTGACGACTACCTGGGCTCCTGACAGACCCTATGCCCAATGGCCCAAAATTGAAAATGATCTCAATTTTAGCAATGGCTTGGCAGGTAGTTCTGCAGCCATCCAGAAAGGAACCTATTTTAGAAATAGATCTTTCATGGTAAGTTATCTTTTCCCCAGAACATTTCTGGAAAAACTGAAAATTGATGGAGTAAGAATGCATCTTCAAGCTATTAACTTGTTTACCATTACATCTTACAAAGGACTGGATCCGGAATTGTCCGGTTATACGGATGGCTTAGGCGTTGATCTGGGCAATTATCCCAATCAAAGACAATTTTTATTTTCTATAAACCTCAATTTTTAAATTTATGAATACAATATTTAATAAAATTGTATTGGTACTGGCCGTTTTATTTTTGTCAACTTGCAAAGATGATTATCTTGAAGTCCAGCCTAAATTTCAAATTTTGGGGACAGACCTGACTACCTTGGCTGGACTCGAAGGATTGCTGATCGGTGCTTATTCATTGTTGGATGGTCAAGGCAATATAAATAGTCCTGCCACATCAGCCGGCAATTGGATACTTGGCTCTGTTTGTGGTACCGAAGCCCATGTCGGTTCGTATTATGGTGATTTATACAATAACATATTAAAACCAATAGAAATATTCAAAGAGAATACCAGCAACGATGCCATACAGGAAAAATGGAGCGCTATGTACGATGGCATACAAAGGTGTAATGATATATTGAGATTTATGCTACTTACTAAAGGCTTGAATCCACAAGACATAGATCAATTATCCGGAGAAGCTCGTTTTTTAAGAGCCTTTTATCATTTTGAAGCTAAAAAAATCTGGAACCGGATTCCTTTTGTAGATGAACAGGTAGTGTACACCAATAAAAGTTATTTCGTCTCCAATGATAAAGACTCTTGGGCCTTGATCGAAAACGATCTCAACTATGCCATCAGTCATTTGAAAATCACATCATTTCAAGATGCCCCCGGAAGAGCCAATCGTATTACCGCTATGGCTTATCTCGCAAAAGCGTATATCTTCCAATCTAAATGGGACAAAGCAAAGCCATTGTTAGATGCTATTATTTCAAATGGTTATTTCCATTTAGCCTCTAAGTTTAATGATAACTTCACAGTAGCAAATAAAAACGGAGTTGAAACTATATTCAGTACTCAAAGTTCCGTCAACGATGGATCCCTGGGATATAATGGAAACGCAGGGGATATTTTTTTTTATCCGTGGGGTGGACCTGGCGGCTGTTGTGGATTTTTCCAGCCTTCTCAATATTTGGTAAATCACTTTAAAACCAATCAAGCCACTGGGTTACCTGACCTTGACCAATTCAATGGCATGGATGTGACCAATGATCAAGGTATAGAATCCTCACAACCATTCAAACCTTTTGCCGGGACATTGGACCCCCGGATTGACTGGACAGTCGGCAGAAGGGGTATACCCTATTTAGATTGGGGGGTATTTCCCGGAAAAGACTGGATAAGGGATCAAAATTTTGGCGGTCCTTATATATCCTTAAAAGGCATAATAAGTCAAGCTGAATCAGCAAACTTCACGGACAAACAAGCCTGGTCTGTTGGCTTCAACGCTAAGGTGATTAATCTTTTTCGATATTCAGATTTATTGCTCCTCGCTGCCGAATGCGAAATCGAAATCGGCGATCTCAATAAAGCACGTGAATATGTCAATCAAATCCGTCGCCGGGCAGCCAATCCCGATGGCTTCGTAAAAAAAGATGACGGTACTCCGGCTGCCAATTATTTTATAAAGGAATATAGTGAGACCTGGGCAGATAAAGCTTTTGCACGTAAAGCCGTTCGATATGAACGTATGCTTGAGCTGGGGATGGAAGGTCATCGCTTCTTTGATCTGGTGCGGTGGGGTATAGCCGATCAGGAAATCAATGCTTATCTTGACAAAGAAAAAACATTGAGAACTTATCTGAAAGATGCTTTTTTCAAAAAAGGTTGTAATGAATATTTTCCTTTACCCCAGTTGGAGATCGATCTCAGTAAAAATACATTGGGTAAAAGCGAATTGACTCAGAATCCATGTTATTGAAAACAACAACTTTTCTTTATACGATTGCTTTCATCGTTTTAGGAATAACCATTGCTATAGCCCAGGAAAATTATCGCGTGGTCCACTGGGGTACAGATCAGGGCATGTCCAAGCCAACCTGGCATTCGGGTATACAAAAAGATAAGAATGGATTTATTTGGTTTGGCAGCCCACATGGTGAATTATGCCGCTTTGATGGAAATCAATTTAAACAATACTACGGCCTGTATGTATCTAATTTCTATGAAGATTCTGAACATGCGATTTGGGTTGCATCCCATCAGGGAATATTTAGAATCGACAAAAAAGTCCAAAGCCCCATTCAAATAGTACCGAATAAGAGCGTGCATACTACCCAAGTACACATGCCTCTGGGCGAAATAGGCGATACCCTGTATTTTATTGATTCGACCGTTTATATTTCCGCCTTAAATAAAAAGACCCATACGGTACATCGTTTATGCACTATACCTATAGAAAAACTAAAATTTTCAGGACTGACTTCGGCATTTTATGACCGGCGCACCAAAAGTGTATGGTTTTTATTAGACGAAACCGAAGGCTTACTTCAGGTTTCTTTACGGGATTATTCTCAGACCTTTCATATGAGAAAAATACAATATCCGGTATCATTTTATCATGATAGTGAAGCGATGAAATATGATTCCTCCAGGCATTGTATATGGATCAATGCTCATGATGGGCTTTGGAAATTTTCAATTGACGATTTGCAGTATCAATCCTCACCGGTCTGTCTGGGAATGATCCATCATAAAGATTATCACCGGCAAGTGGGCATTGATATAGATCCTTCCGGCCGGATTTGGTTTGCGGTACTGCCGATGGGAATCATGGTATATGATCCAAAGGTTGACCGATTGTTCAGACCCGTTAAAGATTCCGCTACCTCTGCATTTATCACAGATGGCAATCTGAAAGTGTACTGTGACCCGGATGGAATGGTATGGATGTCAAGCTGGCAGGCCAAAGGAATTGTTCAATTAATACCGGAAAGAAAACCATTAGTTCGATCATTATATGCTATCGATTCCAAAGGAAAAGCCCAAATTAACTTTAATGCAGGAATAATTCTTAAAGGCAATTCACATTTTTTACTAGGAATATTGAATCCACCTAAATTAATTGAATGGGGCGCCGAATCAAATGCATCCGGAAAAGATTATAAATTGGATGAATTTACTGGAATATCTAAACAATCCAATATTATACCCATATGGCTGGATGATCCACATCACTTGATGTGGGTGGGTGATCAATTAAATCAAGTCTATAGAGTGGATTTGAATACAAAAAATGCTGACAAAGTACTATTATTGGATTCTAGTCGTCAAATTTTAAAACCAGGAAATACTATTTATGAATTCCCTACTGCCTTCAAAGATGGATTCCTTTTATTTGATCAACCAGGCGGATTATTCTATTTGCATAGGGATAGTACCAATGCCTATCGAATTTATCATGGTGTACCGGTCATCTTTAAAGCTGTTCCGATTGGGGATACCTTATTGTATTTACTCACTCCACCTCATTCCACTGTTTTAGCTTTACGAAATAGCAAATGGATCGAAATAGAGAATCCCATCAATTCATTGGGATGGAATGATATTACTCTAGATCCTGCCGACACTAGCTTTTGGATTGCAAATAATGATAAAATTATTCAAATGAATCAACACTACAAAATAGTGAATGAATATCAGAGTGATCAATTACAAGGTATAATAGATTTGATACACGATCGACTTGGAAATATTTGGTTTAATTCAGACAAAGGAGTCATAGGATATATCAATAAAAAATCTGGTACGGTTACATTGCTTACAAAAGAAGATGGCTTCGAAAAACAATTTTGGAATCACTATCCACCACACGCCATATCTATGGAGGGTCATCCGATATTTGTAGGAAAAGCTTTGGGAGAAAATCCAAGAGTTCAGATCATGCTTCCTGAAAACATCAGTGAAGCTCCCGGCGTACCCTGTTATATCTCTAATGCCAAAATAAAAAATATGGATTCGTTAGTCTTCAATATGGATTCACTATATCATTTGAACTATGATCAAAACAGCATTGACCTTACCATAGGATCCATTGACTTTAATTCCGAAGGAAATAATGTGATCCGGTACAAAATGGAGGGTGTGAATACTGATTGGCAATACCAGCATACGAATTCTTCCATTCGATATGAACAATTAAGACCCAATCACTATATTTTGACCATTCAATCCTCCAATAGTAATAAAGTATTCAATGGTCCTGCTAAAATTATCCATTTTTACATATCACCACCCTTTTGGGAAACGTCCTGGTTCAGGATACTAAGCGTGATGGCTTTAGCACTAGGTGTCTGGTCCTATACCCGTTATCGATCAGTCGATTTAATAAAGAAAAACATTCTTCTCGATGAAAAAGTAAAACTTAGGACGAACGAACTCAATCAATCTTTAGCAGATCTAAAGCAAACACAGACACAACTTATCCAGTCCGAAAAAATGGCTTCGCTGGGTGAATTAACGGCCGGCATTGCTCATGAAATACAAAACCCACTCAACTTTGTAAATAATTTTTCTTTATTAAGTGAAGACCTGGTCAATGAACTGGATGATGAAATCAATCAAAAGCATTTTGAGGATGCAAAATCTATCAGCAATGTTCTCAAGCTCAACCTCCAAAAAATAAATCATCATGGAAAACGTGCAGCGAATATAGTCACCGGTATGCTGGAACATTCACGGACAGGCTCCGCTGAAAAAAGACTTGTTGATATCAATGTATTATGTGATGAATATTTGAGGCTTAGCTACCATGGTCTTCGTGCCAAAAACAATTCTTTCAATTGTTTCTATTCGTTAGATCGTGATCCGGCATTACCCTTGATCTATATTTCACCTCAAGAAATAGGCAGAGTACTTTTGAATATCCTGAATAATGCCTTTTATGCTGTGGATGAAAAAAAGCGAGAACATTCACAAAAAAATGAATTTCATCCTGAAGTGATACTATCTACCCAACAGATTACCCGAAATGATAAATCGTTTGTTAAAATTGCCATTCGTGATAATGGCCACGGTATCCCGGATTCAATAAAAAACAAAATCTTTCAACCATTTTTTACTACAAAGCCAACAGGAGAAGGAACCGGTTTGGGACTGTCTTTGAGTTATGATATCATTACCAAGGGATACGGTGGTTTTATCTCTGTAGACTCTAATACTGTAGAACCCAGTTTTACGGAATTCAATATAGAATTGCCTGTCGCATGAATCATTCAAAACCTAAATTACTGATCGTTGATGATGAAGCTGACCAACAGGAGCTGATGTCTCAGGCATTTTTATCAAAACCCAAATTCAGGCATTACGAATTTTTATATGCCGCTAATGGCAAACTTGCTTTAGATCAGATCCAGGAAACTGATGATATAGAAATCATCTTACTGGATATCAATATGCCGGTCATGGATGGTCTTTCCTTGCTTGAAATTATTCACAATCGCAATCCCGAAATCATAGCCGTGATCATTTCTGCCTACAATGATATGAATAATATCCGCAGGGCTATGAACCATGGAGCTTATGATTTTGTGACCAAACCCCTCGACATTCGGGATCTGGAAGTTACGTTACTGAAAACTATACAATATAGCAGTCAACTTAAAGAAATAAAAAAAACAATAGAAGAAAATAATCGCCTCAAGGAAAAATCACTCGATCTTGAAATGAAAGTATTGAGGTCTCAGATGAATCCTCATTTTATTTTCAATTCGCTCAATTCCATTCATCATTTCATCTTAAAACAGGATGTGGACCTTGCAGGATCGTATTTATTAAAATTTTCAAAACTCATTCGCGCTATCCTGGATCATTCACGACAAGATATGATTAGCCTCAAAGACGAATTAATGTCTCTTGAGTGGTATATTCAACTTGAAGCTTTACGGGCTGATCAAAAATTCAATTTTGTAATCAACGTTTCGAATGAGGTGGATACTATGTATGTAAAAGTACCTCCTTTAATTCTGCAACCATTTGTGGAAAATGCCATTCAACACGGATTGATGACCAAACAAGGCAAAGGATTCTTGTCCCTTGAAGTACTTGCCAAAAATGGAAATGTCAATGTCATCATTGCGGACGATGGCGTGGGAAGAATCAATTCAAGAAAAAAAACAAACAATCCCGAACATAAATCAGTAGGTATTGAAATCACACAGGAAAGAATTCAACGAGGTTTTGGATTGGCATCCAGTGCATCCGTCGAAATGAAAGACCTGTACGAATCAGATTGTGAAAACCCCGGTACCCAGGTAATCATTCAATTCCCAATATACTATGACCAAAGTAATAATCATAGATGACGAATCCAACTGCGTTTCCACCCTGGAACTGTTGATCGCCCGATATTGTCCGGATCTCGAAATTGTCGCTACTGCCAATTCCGCTGACGAAGGCTTTGAAAAAATTATTCAACTGAAGCCCGCACTTATTTTCCTTGATATTGAAATGCCGCACCGCTCCGGGTTCGAATTATTGGAACAACTCAAAATGCATCCCATTTCCGTCATTTTTACTACGGCTTATTCTCAACATGCTATTCGTGCTATCAAATACAGCGCTTTGGATTATTTACTAAAACCCATAGATCCGAACGATCTGGTGGAAGCAATCCAACGTTATCGCCAGTATAAGTCGTTACTCGAGGCAAAACAAGTACAAACATTGATGGAAAAACTGGCTGCACGCGAAGAATTATATAAAAAAATAGCCATCCCGAATATGGAAGGGTTCAATCTGATATCGGTAGATCAAATCATAGCATGTGAGGCAGACGACAACTACACGGATATTAAAATGAAAGACAATCAAAAATTAGATTTTTGGGCCGCCGAAGGCATGACCTGGGATATGAACGAGGCCTCCATCGATCTGAAAATCATCGATTTAAATCGCAAATTTAACCTCAATATGCTGGTGCACAAGGTTCAACTCAAGCCTAACCAAAGTTTCCGGTCGCAGGCTGATCAGTACACCGAAGCGCAAAAAATGTTTATCCGTTTATTACAAACCATAGAGGTAGACGGCCAGCCATTGGACACTGCAACGGCGATTGAAATCACTGATGCAGTGGTGGATTGGCTCGATGCTGATAGCGAGCCTACCGGCAACGGCGGGGCGGAACAAAATTATTACGACTCCTTAGAAGAGCCTTATCCCATAGGTAATCGCCCCATGATCAGTGTTTCAGAGCTGGCTTTGGTCAAGGGTGTTACGCCGTATATTTATGCGCGTCTTTTGCCGTTGGTTACGGCGATTTCGCCTGACAGCAAACTGAATATCAATACCATGGTGCCGGGGCTGGAGCGCATATTTAACGCTAAAGAGGTGTTGGAACCCTTTGATGCCCGCCGCTTAGAATCCATCAAGGGCAATCCTCGCCAACAGACTAACAAGAACAAAAACAAGCAGCAGAAGAATAATGGCGGCAACAACCCCGATGATAAACCGGCGTTGTGTTCTAAGAGTCTCGATGAAGCCGTAGAGGACTCGCTCATATTGTCGGATTTGGCCATGTTGCCCAATGCACTTGATAAAAAAGCCTTGAAAGATTTTGTCGATGTGAAATCAGAGTACTTTGCTCTTTACAGCACCGTTAAAGTGGGTGAAATCACGCGGGTGAATAAGAGCCTGCTGCATCGCTCGCAAAGCATGGGGGCGGGCGCTCAAGGTTCCGATCCGATCACAGTTA
>CALMKY010000584.1 GCA_937867195.1 uncultured Saprospiraceae bacterium
TAATCGAGCATTCATGGAATGCAATGACCTGAGACCCTTCTTCAGCTGCTTTTTTAGTTAATTTTTCAATGATGGATAAATTATAGGCTTTATCCGCATTTTTGTGCTCAAATTGAGCAGTCGAGATTTTAATCTTTTCCATGATTTTTTAAATATAGGACCGGTCAAAACTAACAGCGAGGTGGTAGGATTCATTGTACAAAACCGACATCCTGAAAAATTTTTTCTGCCTTATTAAAGCACATAACACATATTCAAAAAATTTATGGCCAATCTATTTGTTTCCTGTAAATATTGGGTCGGGGTCATGCCCGTATACTTTTTAAATTCCCTTATCAAATGAGATTGATCAAAATAACCTGCCTCATATCCTGAATCGGTAATTTTTACTGAATGTGAAGGTTGTTTTATTAACTTTAGAAAATGATGCAATTGAATAATATTGCTAAATTTTTTAGGACTAAGACCTATGCATTCATTAAACACTCTTTCAAGATGTCGTTCTGTATAACCACTATATTCTACCAATTGATGAATCGAACAGGTTCCATGGCTTTTTATAATATATTGTAACGTATCATGAATCAAATGCTCATTGGAATACGACTGTTTTCTTTCGAGGTTTATAAAAAATGAATTAAGCACTTGGACTTGCGATCTAGGATCCACCTTCTGAATTAATTTTTCATACAGCGCATCCGCTATTGTACCCAATCCATCAGATGCCTTCAAGATTTGATCGCGCACCTCGGATCCCGATATACCCTTTATTTTTTTTAATCCGTCCGGTTGAAAAACTACAATGATGAGTGAAGTTTCATTGAGTATTGTAAGATCTTTATATTCACTGATCTGTCCATACATAAACGATGACGGAAGCCGGGAATGGTTTTGTAAAGGATCCTCGACCGTGAGTAAACTTCCTTTAATACAAAAGACCAGCCCTGTATTTCCATCTGAAAACAATCGCATTTTTTGAACGGCTTGGCCGGCACTATTTAAAAAAAGATAATGCCTGATATAAGAACTTAATTCTGTTGATGGAAGTATTTGCATAGGTATTAAAATGTCATACCGACCTGAAAAGTCAATCCTATGGAAGATCCAATACCATTTCCAAAGCGAATCGGTATGGGCATGGCAATAAATAAATTATTTGGTTTTGTGAGTAGTATGGTTTTACTTGGAACAATATTCATTCCAAACCTCCCAATCGTCTCAAAAGCCATACGAGTCGCGACAGCCCATCGATTTTTAAATCGGGTCATAAGACCGGGCTGGATTGCCAGATTACTTACTTTCGCCACACCACTTTCCGATTTGATAAATGGAATGACTTCAAAACTAAATCCAAAATGGTCTGATCGTAGGATATTGATCCCGGTGGGAAAACCAACCGTATAGCTTTCTTTAAAATTAAATACCGTATGATCTCGAAAGGCAGTAA
>CALMKY010000585.1 GCA_937867195.1 uncultured Saprospiraceae bacterium
CAGACCATTATCAAGTGCAAGCTTTTTTATGTGCTGATTGACAAATCTAGTAAAGGCTTTGGTCTTGATGTGCTGTCTTTCCGCTGATTCCATTTCATTGATGAATGGGAATACTAATTGCTTTGGGTTGCCTGTTGGTTTGACTCCGTATTCTCTTATTACCATTCTGGTAAAGCTATTTAAAAAGACTTCAATTTGTTCAGGTTCGCTATCTGTGTTTTTGGTTTTGATGCGTTCAAAAGTAAAGCTGTCTTTTCCGATTTGCCCATATCTCAGATAAAGAATATCTTTCATATTCATGCCATTGCATAAGTAAGAAAAAAACCAAAAATCTTTGGCTTTGTGCTGTTCCGGTATCTTGGGTTCAGCTTGGAGTAAAAGTTTTAATTCATCATTGGTCAAAGCTTTCTTTACTTTCTTGGATCCTTTAAACTCATACTTGCCTTTGCCAAAAGGATGCAAAGAATTATCAATATCTCCTGCTTTTGCAGCCTGAATAAATACCGCTCTCAAAGCTCTCAAATACATGGATATAGTAGTCTTACTCTTCCCACTCTCAAGCATGTATTTCTCATAAAACTGTAACCACTTAGGTGTTACTTTGTCAAATGGTAGCCTATCAACAGATTTTTCTTTCAAGTGCTTCAAATACTTAATGATAGAGTCACGGCTATTTTCGTACCATACGGCGGTACCGATACTATTGAGGTTTCTAAATTGTTTTATGCGTTCGTTGTATTGCCAGAATACATTTTGACCATCGCTGGATTTCCTGAATAGCTTCGACTCATAAGCTTCAAAAGTGAAAGGGTCTATACCTTCCAAATCCTTTTTAGCTTTGTCTAGGATGCTTTGTAATTGCCCTATGGTGTTTTTATAAATGGCTCTAGGCTTCATAGTATTCCAGATACTATCAAATTCGCTAGGGGTGAAAGAAAACTTGGTTGAATAATATTTAGCTCTCCGTGTCGGTTTATGGCAGATACAAAGCTTTACTGGAAAAGTGTCATTCGCTTTTGCTTTACGCTGATCTAAATAAAGGGTAACCGATACGATCGATTCAGCATCGACCTCTTTCTATCATTCATCTTTTATGCTTTGAAAGACCAAATTAATAATTTGCAAGCAAATTTGCAAGCAAAACCACTCAAAACCCCAAAATATCAAAAAAGTCAACAAATAATAAATCAGTCATTTATGAGTGACCATCAAAGAATTACAAAGGAAAAATGAAGAAAATTTAGTTAATAATTCTGCCTTACAAGCAGAGGGTCGGCGGTTCGATCCCGTCAACTCCCACTGATATTCAAAGGGTTTCATTTTTTGAAACCCTTTTTTTATTCTCATATTGTAAAATTGATTTTATACCTGACTAAATTCAGATCATAGATGCTCACCTATTTCAAAACGTAAGGAGAACATGGTGCCCCTACTCTCACTGCTTGTTATAGAAATTGATCCTCCTTGTGCTTCCATAAATTCTTTGCAGATCGAAAGACCCAAGCCCGTGCCTTCCTGATGCGTATCGGGTACTCTGAAATAGGGCTCGAATATCCTGGAGAGGTATTCCTGAGGAATTCCCGGGCCATGATCTTTAATTTTTACCAGCAATTGACTGTCCTTTCTTTCAGCCCGGATCTCAATTTCAGTGTGATCGGGTGAATATTGAATCGCATTTGAAATCAGATTACCCAATACCCAGGTAGTTTTATCTTGATCACAGTTCACAAAAGGTAATGGATCTACGTATTCAGTAGAAAATAAAATATTTCTATTTACAGCTTGGGACTTAAGCACATTTATAGAATAATCGATCATTTCTTTTATATCGACCCTGGAAATATTGAGTTTGATTTTGCCACTTTGGATTTGCGACATATTCAATAATTCCTTTGTAAACTTTAATAATCGATCCGACTCGTCATGAATATCCTGTATCAGACTTTTTTGTTCGGAATTCAAAGTACCGGTCTGCTGATTTTCGAGGAGTTGCAAGCTCATTTTGATAGAAGAAATCGGTGTTTTGAATTCGTGTGAAACCATTGCGATAAAATTGGTCTTGGCTGCATCCAGTTCTTTGTGGCTTGTCACATTTTTTAAAAGAATGAGGTAGCCAACGCTTTGATCTGCCAGATGATCGGTATTTAAGTTAACGGAAGAAATATCGATTTCATAAAATTGTTCTTTTCCGTCAGATATAATCTTAATTGTTTTTGGCAGGTTTGTCTTAGTTCCTTCATTGGCTATTTCTCCGCTGATTTTTTTAACCAAATCATTTTGAGAGGCTATTTCCATCAAGGTATGTTGGATCAACAGATTTTGCGGAATCCCGATGATATGCTGTACTGCGTCGTTTACGAATATGATGTTTAGATTTTCATCCAATCCAATAACCGGGTCTTGTATATTTTGTACGATCGTCTCGATTCTTTTCTTTTCTGACAGGATCTTCGCCAGATTGGATTTATTGTATCCTTCCAGCTTGGCTGCCATATCATTAAATGAATTTGCTAATTGACTGAATTCACCAGAGGCGGATAAGTGGACTCGCTCAGTATAATTATTGGAAGCTATTTGCTGAATGCTGCCCGTTAATTTTTTGATAGGATCCGAAATCTGGGAAGGCAGGTTTACAAATAATATAAAAGCAAGCATGAAACATAAAGTAGAGGTGATGCTTACCCAGAGAACAGCGCGGTCAGCTATTTTTTTTGTTTGTTCATTTTTTAGCAGAATGGCTTGTGTGTTTAGGTCCATAACGTCGTATAGCCTGGCATGCAATAATCTTTTTACGCTATCCGAAGGTGTCTTCAGCAATTGACTATAGAGTAGTTGAATTATCATAGTTAATTTTTCCTCGCCTGGTTCGGTAATATTTTTTTCCTGCAAGCGTAAGGGTTTTTCAAAAGCAGCCAGGTCACTGTCAATAGATGTCAGCATGTCTTTACAATATTGGAGGCTATTGAAATTATTCGATAAAGTATTATCAGAATATTTTTTAAGCCAATTGATATTGTAAATGCCCACAATGGATAATAATAAAATTAAGGTAAACAGCAGTCCTACTCCGACGATTAATTGAGTTTTGATTTTCATGTTAAGATAGAATTACCAGGTCAATGTCCTGAGTTGTCATTTTCTTCAACAATTCTTTAAATATATTGGTAGCAAAAATAGTTTGTAAGAACGTAAGGTGTGGTTTCCCTATACAAATCGTGGTCACGCCTTTTAGTTTCGCTGTTTCCAGAATAGCCTTGGCAATTGATTTGTGGTTAACTCTGATCAATTCAGCTCCTAACTCGGTCGCAAGTTTAAAATTATTAATAAGATGTCTTTGTCGATCCAATGCAATCCTGGAAGTATTTTCCAATGGAGTCTGTACATACAGAACAAACCAATGACTGTGATAGTAACTGGCTAATCGTGAAGTTTTACGGATGATCGTCTTAGCCACTACAGCGTTTGAACTAATGCAAGCTAAAAATATTTCATGCCTGAAAGCCTGACCAGTTGGTACTTCATCTTCGATTTTTCGCTCTAATTGGGTGGCCACTTCTTTTAAAGCCAATTCTCGCAGTTGGAGCAAATGTTCTCTTCTGAAAAAATTGGCCAATGCGGTCTCTATTTTTTCCCTCTGATATACTTTGCCTTCTTTAATCCGGTTGATCAATTCATCCGCTGTCAGATCGATGTTGACGACTTCATCGGCTAAATTCAGGATTCTGTCAGGTATCCGTTCAGCCACATCGATGCCCGTAATTTTGAGAATAATATCGTGCAGACTTTCTAAATGTTGAATATTGACAGCGGAAATTACATTGATACCTGAATTCAATATATCAATGACGTCTTGCCATCTCTTTTCATTCTTACAACCAACTACATTGGTATGTGCTAATTCATCAATGATGACTACTTCCGGTCTCAGGTTGAGAATAGCTTGCAGGTCCATTTCCTCCATGGCTTTACCCTTGTAATAACTAAGTTGCCTGGGTATGACCGTAAGCCCCGGTAACAGGCTTCTGGTTTCGACCCGATCGTGCACCTCTACATATCCTATTTTTACATCGATGCCGTTTTTCATTAAGGACTGTGCTTCCTGGAGCATTCGGTAGGTTTTACCCACTCCTGCACTCATACCAAGGTAGATTTTAAATTTACCTTGTCTTGATTTTTTAATCAGATCAAGAAAATGATGAGGTGTATTGGTGTTATCGATCATCAACACTTATTTTAGTTATTACTTTAATTTGTCTAAAGCTAAATTTATTTTCAGAACGTTTAGTTTTCTTGGACCGAAGATTCCGAATAAAGGTTTCTCTGCATAATGCTCAATGATGCGGACAATCGCATCTTCGGAAATATGTCTGACTTTTGCTATTCGTTTTACTTGAATCATAGCCGCCTGAATTGAAATATCCGGGTCCAAGCCACTGCCACTAGCCGTTACTAACTCTGAAGGTATAGCCTCGTTATGTACATCAGGATTGTGTATTCTAAAGGAATCGATGCGGGCTTTCACTTCATTTAGATACTGAGGATTGGATGGTCCTTTATTGCTTCCCCCGGAACCGGCGGCATTATAACCTACTGCTGAAGGCCTTGAATTAAAATACTTATCGTACGTAAAGGATTGTCCTATCTCTTGAAAAAACACGCGATTCCCATCAATTACAACAGATCCCTTTCCTTTGTTTGGAACGAATGTACTCGCAATTAAGATTAAAGAGGTATAGAATATGCAAAAAAATAAGGCGAATACTATCGTCAATCGGATCGAAATAAATAAATTGCTTTTCATCTTGTTTAAATAAATTGTGAAACAATCAGGTCGATGGCTTTGATACCCAGAAAAGGAATCACCATTCCTCCAAAACCATATATTAATAAATTGCGTCTTAAAAGTGCACTTGCCCCGATGGGTTTATACTTCACGCCTTTTAATGCTAAGGGTATTAATAAAGGAATGATGACTGCATTGAATATAATCGCGGATAATATAGCGCTTTGCGGACTGTCTAAATGCATGATGTTCAAAGTTTGTAAAGAGGGAATGGCAACAAAGAATAAAGCAGGTATGATGGCAAAGTATTTCGCAACATCGTTGGCAATACTAAATGTCGTCAATGTACCGCGGGTCATCAACAATTGTTTCCCGATCTCAACGATTTCGATCAATTTGGTAGGGTCATTATCAAGGTCTACCATATTGCCGGCTTCTTTGGCAGCCTGCGTACCGCTATTCATAGCCACACCGACATCGGCTTGAGCTAAAGCCGGCGCATCGTTTGTGCCATCTCCCATCATGGCAACCAATCTACCTTCATTTTGAGCTCCCCGGATGTATTTCATTTTATCTTCAGGTTTTGCTTCAGCGATGTAATCATCTACTCCGGATTGGTGCGCAATGTATTTTGCAGTTAATGGATTATCACCAGTCACCATAACGGTACGGATTCCCATTTTTCTCAATCGTTCAAATCGCTCTTTGATGCCGGGTTTGATAATATCTTGTAATTCGATCACTCCAATTGCTCTTTCATTTTCAGATACAACCAATGGGGTACCTCCTTTGCTGGATATCTGATGGACAATCTCCATAATCTGTGGAGTCAATTCATTACCGGCTTTATTGCATATAGCTTTGATTGCATCGGTAGCACCTTTGCGTATTCGATCCTTCCCTAAATCTATTCCTGAACAACGAGTCTCTGCAGTAAATTTTATAAACGTGGGCTTGTCAAGGGCTATACTTTTCGGATCAATACCGGTTAATTCCACAATGGACTTTCCTTCAGGCGTATCATCCGCCAAAGAACTCAGGAATGCAATTTTTGTAAAATGTTCTTTAGGAATACCATTTACTTCGTAGAATCTGGTTGCTTTCCGGTTACCCAACGTAATCGTACCCGTTTTATCTAATAACAGGACATCGATATCGCCGGCAGTTTCGACGGCTTTACCACTTTTAGTAATCACATTCGCCTGTAAAGCCCGATCCATGCCTGCGATGCCGATCGCAGATAATAATGCGCCAATGGTTGTTGGTATCAGGCAAACAAAAAGAGAAATAAAAGAAGATATGGTAATCGGGTTATGAGCAAAATCAGCGATTGGCTTGAGTGTAATCGATACAATTAAAAATACAAGAGTCAGACCTGCCAATAAAATCGTCAAAGCAATTTCATTGGGTGTTTTTTGACGGGAAGCACCTTCCACCAGTGCGATCATTT
>CALMKY010000586.1 GCA_937867195.1 uncultured Saprospiraceae bacterium
CGTCGAATTGAATGCGGCGAAGGATTTGCAGGAGGAAGTGTTCGGTCCCGTGCTGCATGTCGTGCGCTGGAAGGCCGACAAGCTCGATCCGAAATCGAAGAGCGGCTTGTACGGATTGATGGCCGATATCGCCTCGACCGGCTACGGCCTCACCATGGGCCTGCACACGCGCATCAACGAGACGATGGAGCTGGTCGAAGAATTGTCGCCTGCCGGCAATCTCTACATCAACAGGAACATCATCGGCGCCGTCGTCGGCACGCAGCCCTTCGGCGGCTCAGGCCTGTCAGGCACCGGCCCGAAAGCGGGCGGCCCGAATTATTTGAAGCGCTTCGCTCATGAGCAGGTGGTCTCGATCAACACCGCCGCTGCCGGCGGCAATGCGAGTCTGCTCGCGATGGGGGAGTGAGCAAAGCGCAGCTCAATCAAGCTGCACTTTCGCGACCTTGTCCTGGTATTCCTTCTTGGGATCGGCGCCGAGCAGAAGCTTGATGCCCGCGATGATGCTCGAGGCTTACCGCCAAATCGTGGGGCACGCTGCGTTCTTCGCTTTCCAGCGAGCGCTGGTCACCAAGTATGCCTACGGCTCGATTACCGAGATTCAGTTCATCGCCCTTCAAAACATCACAAATCTGATGATTAAAAGTAGAAACTACTCCATCGATGGGATCAAAATGATTAAGATACAAATGCCTGGAGTCTACGGATGGGTACCCGGGTTTATGCATTGTCTTTCCATTCCACATTTGCAGGATGGTGCCTTCCGTAACATGACCACCGGGATCCCATGCTATTACCTTCTTGCCCAATGAGGTTAGGTGATTGCATATTTCAGGAAGAAATTCTTTGTAGGTAATGTTCACTTCATCACCGCCAATATGCACGTAATCTATCTCCAACTCACTGCATAATTCTGTGAGTATATTTTTACAGATCCTTAAACCGGCTTCCGTTTGCATATCCATACCCAGCGCTTTGGTAAAGGCAGCTGAATGCCCGGGCATGTCGATCTCAGGAATCAAGGTAATATGTCTTTGTTTACAATAGCGGATTAATTCCTTTAATTGTGTATACGAATAAAATTTACCAGGATTGCGAAGCATGGTATTAAAGGCATTGAGCTGCGGATATTTCTTACTCTGCAATCTCCATGCGATATCTTCCGTCAGGTGCAGATGAAAGATATTGAGCTTATAATTAGACATGACCTCGATCTGCTCCTTGATTTGTTCAATAGATTGATGGTTACGACCAACATCTATCATAAATGCCCTCCATGGAAAGGATGGCCAGTCAAGGATTTCACAAGATTGTATTTTACCATCGGCGATCAATTGTTTTATGGTCTGTATTGCGTCGAATACTCCATGTGAAGTGTTCGCGTTGATTATGATCTTATTTTCCCGAATGGAAACGGAATATGCTTCCATCGATGTATTGATAAAAGAAGAATGTCCATTTATTATTTCAATTGCATTTTTGTCGTTTGACCTGTTTTGTTCGATTGGGACATTTGTACCGGCATTCTTCAATGCTTTTTGCAAAATCAAGGCTTCCGTTTTGAAAGCAGGTTCTTTGCAAATGATCTGATGATATTGACTTAAAGAATATTTCTGCTGGTTCCATTGGATCGATTGGGGTTTGGGAATCAATGCGGGATAATCATAAACAACATGACCTATTTCTTCTTTCCATTTTATGTACCCTGCTCCGGTTAGATGCAGGCCATCGTTGGTGTACTTCTTATTTAACCTGCCTGTAGAATCACAAAATGAGGTAAACAGGTCAATATACGTATAGGAAGAGAAAGCTTCATTCGTCTGAAGCAATCTATTTACTTCCAGGATTTCAGCCTTTTTATTGGTGTGGGTAACAAATTTTCCAAAATTTTCATTTACAGGTAAGAGACTTTGCACATATAATTTAGTTTTGGGCGAATGATATTTTATGATCGAATGGATCCAAAATATATTCCTTACAAGACTGTCGGGCTGCATCCCATTTCTCAGATCATTAATACCAATCATTAAAAATACTTTCGATGGTTTTCTTTGGATGATCTCATCCAGTCGATTTAAAACACCTATCGTATGATCACCACTAATGCCCCTGTTTTTTATACGCTGATCCTGAAATAGCTCGTTCCATTCACTGCCGTCTGTAATGCTATTGCCTAAAAAAATGATATCATTTTGGGTGACCGGTAGGCTTTTAAAATGACTTACCCGCTGATGATAATAGGTGGAGAAAAGTGAATCATTAAAATGAGGAATGTTGACCTGAGATCTCAAGTTACGCGACGAGAAGACCGTTAAGAATAAACAGATGATCTTCTTTATTTCCATCTAATCTGTTGAAAAACTATTTGTGAGTAATTATCCCTTTCAAACAATACTCCGATCATATGATTGTTTACTTTGACGATATCTGAATAGGCCGAGGGTGATTTGGCATCGGGATGGGAGCCTTGATATACCAAGATAGATTTTTTCCATGTGTTGCCTTCGTCATCGCTTATCCTAAGGGTAAGATGATCGCGTTGCAATGTATCAGCTGCATTTATAAATGCCAGTCTATGCTTACCATGAACAATACCCATAGAGAGAATACTTCCTTCACATACCGGGTCTGGCAATTGTTGATCAAAATAAGTTTGATTCCACGATTGACCACCATTCTGACTGATGGCGACGATTCGATATTTTTTATCACCTTGCTGATTGCGTGCATTCAGCATAAGTCTGTTGTTGGATAAAGGTGTTGCCGTGGCTTCATTACTACCCGGGACAGGCACCGTCTCGCTGAGTTGAAAGGACAGACCATGATCATCGGTATAATAACCATGTGAGGCATAATCTCTAAAGTGTGGCTGAGGATCACCTGCCGAATGATTAGCTGCAACGTAAATTCTTCCTTTGTAAATGCCATCGGTAAACTGAGCAGCATGTCCCGGCGTGTTTGCATAGGATCGCCAGTCTTCATTAAAATCATATTCCGGATTGATCGTAGGTTGCATCGGTCGATGAGTTTGCTTTGTGATATTGATGGGTACACTCCAATGGTCACCTCCATCGGTAGATGTTATGTACCAGATTTCACGCAGACCATTTCCTTTTCGCACTTCTCCTTCATGATTATTTCCGGTATTGTAAAAAAGAAAAATTCGACCTCCCGGATACGTTGGATCAGTTATATCTACTACCGGAGCCGGATTACCTGCTTGTAAATCTTTATAATCTACGATCGACTTCATGCCACCCCATGTCATACCTCGATCTTTACTTTTTTTCATGACAATATTGATATCACCAAAATCACCACTGCCGTTTACACGACCTTCTGCAAATGCAATCAACTCACCACGTGGAGTTTTTATGATGGCAGGGATACGATATGATTTATGTCCATCAGTACCTGAAATAAAAACCGGTATCTGAGCCAACAGATTGGCAGATTGTAAAAGGCAAAATAATAAGACATTCAATATTTTCATACAGGATTTGATTTTAGATACTGATCCAATATTTGCATGCAATACCATTCTTGCCTCGGTAAATGAAATGGACCTTTGAACATATTTCCCTTTGCAGTCTGAGATACTCTACCATCTCGGTGAAGATAACCATACCATTCTCCATATTGCGTATCATGAAAATGAGTATAGGCATAGTCATGTACCATTCTATGCCATTGAGCATATTTTTTGTTACCTGTCATGAGGTAGGCTGATAAAGTGGCTATAATGGTTTCATTATGTGGCCACCAAAATTTCATATCATGCCAGTATTCCTGTACGGGTTTGTGGTAAACATCTCTAAAATAGTATAGCCCGCCATATTCCTGATCCCATCCACGCTCCCACATATAATCGAGCATTTTGCAACCCAGTTGGATGAGGTGGGCATTATTTGATCGATGGGCGGCCTCCCTGAGAATAAACCAGGCTCCCTCGATAGCATGGCCGGGATTGAGTGTGCGTCCATCGATATGATCGATGATATTTCCGTGAGGACTAACCTGCTCCATGACACATTGAAGATCATCCTTCACAAAATGAGTTTCTATCTCATGTATCCATCGATCTATCCAATGATCACAGCGATCATCCCCGATGGTATCCCG
This sequence comes from uncultured Saprospiraceae bacterium, assembly GCA_937867195.1. GTDB lineage: Bacteria > Bacteroidota > Bacteroidia > Chitinophagales > Saprospiraceae > JADJLQ01. The sequence continues at coordinate 4,123 of CALMKY010000586.1, forward strand.
TAATTCCTGTGAAGTATTGATCATGATCATTGGCACGCCGATTCCTTTGGCAGGCCTGGTATCCGTGTATTTAGGAAATATTTTACCCGGTATACTTGCATATTCAATGCATTTGCCGAAAACATTTCTGGCTTGATGTAAAGCGGTATGGTCGCCACTTGCTTTGCCATATGCAGCCATTGCTATTACATAAAAAGTCTCTGAGAAAAAATATCTCCTTTTACGGATAGGCCGTCCATCTCGAGTCATATGAAAAAACATACGACCATCGTGATCAAAACAATACCGATTTAAAAATTGATGTCCATGCTTTGCCCATCCCAACCACTCCTGCTTTGGATCTACGGTGTTATAAAGGGTGGATAATAACCAGGTAGCTCTGCCTTGTATCCACACCGCCTTATCATCATCTATCAGGCTTCCGTCCGCATCGCGCATAAACAAATACCCTCCATGCTCATGATCCACTGATCTTGGAAACCAAAATGGGACTGTATTGTGGATTAATTGATTTTTATAAAAATCACGCAGCGCTATTAAATCCTTTTTTGAGTACATACGATCTATTATCTAAGCTGGTCTATACAATCTCTTGTCCTGGGCTTCAAAAATATTAATTGAATAGCCAGTGCTCCTATTAGGATTCCTGCTAAAACAACAAAATTTTTTGCGGGATTACCAGATTCGATGGATTTACCAAAAATACCGGTAATCATCGCTCCGGCTATTATTCCAGCCATATTTAATAATCCATAGGCCGTCGCTCTGTATCGGGATGAAACAAACTGACAAAGTATCGGCATATTGTTACAATCAAAGATTCCAAATCCCAGACCAAAACAAAATGCAGCGGAAATGATTGCTATGAATGAATGCCCATAACCTATCAATATCAAAGCCGGAATCGTCATGCTAAGACCGATAGCACTTGTATAGATCCTGCCTTTAAGATTTATTTGCAACCACTTATCAGAAAAATATCCACCGATCAATACACCCAATAAAGATGCTCCAGCGATCGTAATCGTAGTGATCGGACCTGCTTTAGACATTTCAATACCCAGGTTTTCTGAAAATAAAGTCGGCAACCAATTTTTTACTACCCATCCCGGTAAACTTGGTACAGCAAAATACATTAGAATGATCCAAAAAGATATATTGGACAAGACCACTGATAAGCCGGTAAATAAAGAAGTAAAATTCAATGAATGATCAGATGGAATCGTTAAATCTTCAGCCGATTTATATTCCCTTAAAAACAAAATCAATACCCCTGAATAAAAAATCCCGATCATTCCAAAAAATTGGAAAGTAGTCTGCCAAGAATAATTAGCAGCTATGGTGGCACCGAAACCGCCCAAAGCCTGTCCTAAATAAATACCTGACATGTGTAAGCCTATCGCCAATGATCGGGTATGCTCTTTGTGATAATCAGCTATCAATGCCAAGCCTGCCGGTATATAAAAAGCTTCACTCACTCCCATCAAAGCTCTCAGGAAATACAATTGATAAAATGTCTTTGCATATCCCATCGATAAAGTAACCACCGACCACACCATCAGGCTACCGATGATCAACCATTTTTTATTCAGCTTGTCTGCAATGATGCCCGATATTGGACTCATCAAACCATAGATCCAAAGAAATACAGACATCAAGTAACCAAAATTAGTGGCTGACTTTAATTCAACGATGTCAATCTGCATAGAAGGTCTCATGGTAGACAGCATTTGCCGATCGAGGTAATTGAGCAACGCGACGACCCACAAAAGCGCAACGACGATCCAGTGATATGTAGATGAATAGGATTTCATTTTACTTTAATTGGCCCATTAAAATATCCGGTGTCCTGACTCCTGCTTTGATTTCACCTGAAGGTAAGATAATCGAATGATTCCACCATAATGCGGTCGTCGTGACCGGAGGTTTGTAAGGCAGATATCCAATGATGGACCATGTATTCGTTACAACTTCATAAAGCAAAATTTCGTTTGAAAATCCAGGATGATTTATCTGCAAAGCGTTTTTGCGCTCTATTAATTTTTGTTTTTTCACCGGATCCCTCTCTTCTTGTATAGCCGCATTGCATGCCTCGGTCAGTGAGAACGTTTCACCCCGATCTCCGCTGGTAATGAGATATTGAGTTGGGGAGATTTGTATTCCCGTCAAGGCAGATAATGCATAGGGTAAATTAGTTTTGGTCATCCATTTATTTTCTTTGATCGAATATGAAAATACTGAATCATATAAAGTGCTGATTCCGGTTTTATTTTTCTTACGACCACCCATTAAAAATAAATGGTCGCCCGATTTTGAGATGGCAGGTAATAATAAAGAATGGGATACTTCC
>CALMKY010000587.1 GCA_937867195.1 uncultured Saprospiraceae bacterium
TAAATCCATCAAACTCTTTCCTCTTCCTTCCGATGTTTCACTTAAGCAGTCCGACACCCTTGTATGTTTTCCAGGGAGCGTGAAGATAGGTTTGAAAGAAATAACTGATTCCTCTTATACCTACTCCTGGACACTTTCTGACGGCAGAACCTTTAAAGGATCCAATCCAAATATCTCAATAACAACCGCCGGAACATTCACGGTCAAATTATTAATTACCTCCCCGGTGGGATGCAAGCTGAATAAAGCATTCAGTCAGACTTTTACCGTTTCAGAAAAACCAAAGGCAGCTTTTGATGTAAACAGTAAGATGCTTCCCATTCAGGATCCTAACCTGATGATTACCAATAAATCCAGTAAGGCAGACAAATACTTTTGGGATCTGGGAGATCATAGTAATTCTACATCCACCAACCCGAGCCATTTGTATTCTGCATCGGGTATTTACACGGTCAAATTGACAGCCATAAGTAATAATGGTTGTATTGATTCCATCCAGCAGGAAATCATCGTAGGCAATCCTTCCGATATTTATGTACCCAATGTTTTTACGCCTAATGGCGATGGCAAAAACGATTTGTTTAAACCCGAAATACCCAGGGTGAATGTAGCCGGATATGAGATGAGCATTTACGATCGATGGGGCGGATTATTATTTATTACGAAAGACCTCGGTTCTGGCTGGGATGGACGCAACCAATCGGGACAATCTATACCATCTGGAGTGTATATTTACCAGATCAGATATTCGTCATCAGATCAGGCAACCAAAACCGTAAAGGGCAGCGTTACTCTTATAGAATGAAGCAAGTGAAATGTAAAGTCATATGGTTATTTTCTTTCATGATTCTCCTGGATCCTGCCACTGCTTTGGCCAGGCATATTATAGGGTCTGATTTCTATTATGTCTGCCAGGGACAAGGGAGAACTGCAGCACAAAAAAGGTATAGTTTCCATCTGGATGTGTATCGTGATTGCTCTACTACGATTCTATTCAATCCCAATGCTGCATTTGGTATTTACACGTATTCTCCCACACGAGGTTATAGGCTTTACGATCAATTCAATGTACAACATGGTACTATTCGCAGTGTTAAACCTGACCAAAATCCATGCATCATTATTCCTCCGAATGTCTGTGTAGAAACTACGGATTACGAATTTACGGTCGACCTTCCTATAACCGATGAAACGTATGTGATTTATTATATTCAATGTTGCCGAAACAGAACCATTCTCAACATTCCAAATCCGGGAAACACAGGTTCTACATTTTTTATTGAAATTACTGGAGAAGCCCAAAGACTTTGCAACAGCAGCCCCCGATTTAAGGCATTTCCTCCAATCGTCATTTGTGCTAATTTCCCTTTAGTATTTGACCATAGTGCGACAGACCAGGACGGGGATTCACTTGCATACGAATTTTGTCCTTTGCTAGCCGGCGGGGGTCCGGGTGGTGGGCCTATCTTACCGGGTCAATTGCCGGGTTGCACGACTCCCACACCGGACCCGAGGGTTTGTCCTCCACCGTTTAATACGCTACCATCCAATCCCGGCTTTTCATATACAGATCCACTCGGACCCAGTATCATTCATCTCGATCCTATGACCGGAATGCTGACCGGCAACCCGAAAGAGCTCGGTCAATATGTGGTAGGAGTTTGTGTAAAAGAATTCAGGAACGGTGTGCAGATCGGTGCAATCCATAGGGACTTTCAGTTTAATGTGGCCATTTGCGAACAAGCGGTTCATGCCAAAATTAAAGCAGACAGTATCAACAACAGCAATTATTTTATTAATTAATTACTTGAAAAAATAAATGGAACAACAATTAGAGGATGACGTAATATCAATTGATTTTTCAGCGGTTTTTTCCATTCTGAAAAAAGAAAAGTTTCGCATT
>CALMKY010000588.1 GCA_937867195.1 uncultured Saprospiraceae bacterium
AATTCATTGATATAACCATTGGGTAATAATTCATAGTAGATTTCTTTCGTGTTGGAAGCATCAAATGTTCGTTGGTCCACGATCTGGTGAGATAATATGACATCGACATCGCCGTCTGTATTGATCGCAGCAACTTTTTGGTAAAGATTTTTACCATCGCTTGAGGTTCCGGCAATAACCTGCCTGGAAATTGGAATGCCGGTTTTGGTATAGGTAGCTAAAATAAAGTCATGTCTTAGTAAGGCACCTTTCCAATAGACGAGGCTGATAAATTCTCGATTGGTAAACTCAGGTAATTTAAAACAAGGAAGGAATTCAGTAAATTCTTCTTCTGCCAGTTCATCTTCCTGAATAATAAACTGGGTAGCAAGATCAAATGGCAATAGATCATTGACCTGGTCAAATGTGCGGTGTGAATCAAGGGTAATCGATACAGGTAATTCTACTTGAGGAAAATAAGAAAGGAAATCTCCAAATAAATTCTTACTCATGGATAGGTTTCTAAATAATAATGTCTGCTGAACAAACAATTTTATGAGTGAAAAGTTTTCATAAAAATACGATTTAAGCAGGATACTCTACATAATTGCGAGGTGTCTCAAACAATCTGACCGTCACATCATATTTTGTGTCTAAATGTTTTCTCAAAATGGACCATATCACATAACACACATTTTCAGCAGAAGGCAGAAGGGTAGCAAACTCAGGACAATCCAGGTTAAGGTTTTTATGATCAAATCTGTTTTCTACTTCCGTTTCAATCAAAGACTTTAGTTCGAATAGATTGATTACAAAACCGGTATCGGGATCGACTTCACCGACGACTTTTACTTCCAATTCATAATTATGACCGTGTCCATTTGGATTAGAGCAAATGCCAAAGACAGCGTCGTTTTTTGATTTATCCCAACGTGGATTGTAAAGCCTGTGGGCTGCATTGAAATGCCCGCGTCTAAAAATTGCTATTCGCATAATCCTGAAATATCCAACAAAGATACTTGGAATTCATCTGCTGATCCCGGGATCTACATTATCTTTGCCAACCATGTTGTTCAGGGATATACCAGGGTTGGAAATTGAAAAAAAAAGATTGATTTCTTTGGTCAGGAATAACCGCTTGCCTCATGCTCTGATGTTATATGGTCCGGAAGGGAATGGTAAGCTTGCGTTGTCTCTGGCGCTGATGACCTATATTAGCTGTAAAGACCAGGGGGATGAAGATGCCTGTGGTGTCTGCCTTTCTTGTCAAAAAAGCACCAAGTTAATTCAGCCCGATGCACATTATTATTTCCCACTCTCGGGCGGTAAGGAATTTACATCCTCACAGTATGTCCATGAGTGGAGAAAAGCTGTATTGGAAAATCCATATCTTACGACTGCACAATGGCAAGAAACGATTGAAATAGAAAATAAACTATTGAATATCACCGTTACTGAATGCCAAAACATGGTTAGAGATTTATCCCTCGCTGCTTTTGAGGATGGATATCGAATGCTTCTTATTTGGTTGCCGGAATACTTAGGTAAAGAAGGCAATATACTTTTAAAACTGATAGAAGAGCCGCCGACCAATAGTTTGATTTTGTTGATTACAGAAAATATACAAGCCATCCTTCCTACGATCTTGTCGAGATGTCAGACCATCACGATTCCGGCATTTAAGCCGGAGGAAATAAAGTCTGCCTTGACTGCTTCGGGGGTTAAAGACGAAGCTATGTTACAGAGTATTGCATTATCTGCCGATGGCAATATGGGTGAAGCCATGAGGATGGTATCCACCATGACCAATCCGCATACTGACAAATTATTGAATTGGCTCAGACTCTGTTTTCGAAACAAGGACATCATCCAGTGGTGTGATCAGTTTGCCGGGGAAGGCAGAGAGTCCCATCGTCAATTTTTAAAATATGGTCTTTACTTTATCGAGCAAATAATAAAATATAAAATCAGCCTTCAAAAAATGGAAGGAATCCCCGCCGACGAATGGAAAGGAATCTCAGGATTAAGCAATCAGCTTTCTGTGGATGAATTGAACACACTGGCCGAATTATTTAATGATCACATCGGATTTATAGAGCGAAATGCAAACGCTAAAATATTGTTCACGGCATTGTCTGTGAATGTACATCAATTGCTCAATCACAGGAAAGTAGATGTGTTTGAAATGATCGGGTAGATTTCTACCAAATCCCAATACGTCCTTTTCTATGGTTTATGACTATTTCATAGAGCAATAAAATATCACTGCACTTTACTAATCATTTTTACCTGTTGATCACGACCCATTTGTACTCTTACATAATAGTTACCTACCGCATGATCTTCACTGTTCCAATATATCTTGTGCGCACCCTGGGATAATATACCTTGATAGAGGTTGGCGATTAATTGACCCATCGGATTATAGATCGATATCATAGCATACTGACCGTTGGACTCGATGTCAAAATTGACAATCGATGTAAATGGATTGGGATAAGCTTTGATGATTTCTTTTCCAAGTTTTACATTTTCATCATGGGATGGGGTAGCCAGGCATCCATATTTCGGTTGTATGATATGTAGGGATTGATAAGGATGAGTCAATACTTTTTGTACATCCTGTTTGTTGACACAAAACCATTGCTCCAGGATGGATCCATACACTGATCTGAAATCGTATTGCATAGGGATATTGTCTTCCACTTTTGCATTGACCGGTATCGTGGGGGTATTCCCGAGTATTCCACCCTGCACCGCATTGCCGAAAACCATAAGAGGTGCTGCTGCACCATGATCGGTACCCCGGGATGCATTGGATACAATCCTCCGGCCAAATTCCGATACAGTCATACCGATTACGCGATGACCTACTTTCAAAGCTTCGAGGTCGTCCATGAATGCCTTTACAGAAGTCGATATGGTTCTGAGCAGATTGGCGTGTGTACCAATGGAATGATTCGCTTCATTGACTTGATTGTCGTGATTATCAAAGCCCGAAATACTGACTTTATAAATATTGGTTTTCAATCCTCCGGCGATGAGTCTGGCGACTATTTTTAATTGATCCGCAAGAGTATTATTGGGATAAGATGTTAAGTTTCTTGCATTTTTGGATGCTAACTTTAACCGATCACCATACAGATTGGATTGCTTCCTGATCAATCGTAAATAGGCTTGTTTGTTACCTGCCAAGGTATTGGGTAATGGTGTCTCGATATCTTCGATCAGCGCATTGAATGAATCCGGATCGGCAATCGTGACGGCCATGCCCGTTGTAGGTCCTTGGAATGTAAGAGATTGTCCATAACCTATTTCGACAGATAGAGGATCTGGAGCCGCTGCCGTGGGAAATCCATTCGGATAATTAGGGAATTCATAATTCAGATATCTGCCGGCCCATCCACTGGGAATGATTTCATCCGCATCGGCGCCTGACATCCAGATATCGGTAGATCTGAAATGGGAGTAATTTGGATTAGGATAACCCACGGACTGGATGAATTTGATTCTGCCTTCATTATACAATCCTCTGATTTCATCATACGAAGGATGCAACGCAGCTTTATTGGTATTATTCAAAGCCAATACATCTGAACTTTTTATGGCTACCGATTTTCTGATACTTGCATATACATCGTATTGATCGATTGGTATGAGGGTATTCAATCCGTCATTACCACCTTCGAGTTGTATAATGACCAACACATGATCATTGGAAGGAACAAAATAGTCAAACCACGAAGTAGATTTTTTCCCAAATGGATTCAGATGGGAAGATGCCATTCCGGCTCCGGCAATATGTAGAAAACTTCTTCTTTCCATCATCAGGTGAGTTGATATTCATCCATTTGGAGAATGTATTGGAAAAATGGTTTGAGCCTGTTTTCCAACGTGGCCCTTTTCATTAGATCGGATGAAGCATAATAGTAATCGTTCCAGGCTTGTGTCCAATAATAGTCAGATAATTGACCACTCAGCAAAATGTTTTTGAGATACTTTTTTACAACGGCATCCGGTACGGAATCATATAACCTTGTGAAAATATCTTCGATCAATGCATTGGGATCATCCGGGTGTGCATACGAATTTACATACGCGATCCAATCGATATGGGATACATTGACATTATTTTGATATCCGTAATATACCATTACATCATTGTGCACGCCGCGCTGGTGACTGGTGTGCGTATTGACCCAAATTTTATCATATTGAGGAAACTGATAGTATGCCGGCCAGCCGGCCACATTCGGAGGGTCACCAATGTCCTGAGCGAGGGTAATTAAAAAATAATAGAGTATCATTTGGGATTGAAACCGGGTCTTGATTTCTGCATTAAATCCGGTGCCGAATTCTTTATTCAATCCGATGATATAATCTACCGGAGATTTGATGACAGCGTAACGAAATTGAGAATCGAAAAAATGAGCGCTGGATAATAAATTCTTTACAATCGGTTTGATTTCGTACCCCCCGTCTTTAAATTGCTTTGACAGTGGAACGATGATATTCTCTTCAGCAAATTCCGATATTTCGTTATACACAAAAAAACGGTACAGTTTCCTGCAAATAAATTTAGAACATTCATCATTGCTTAAAATCATGTCGATGAGTTCGTCCAACTCAAGCTTTCCTTCATCTCCTCCTCGACCTCGGATGATTCGATTCCCATAGAAGGCGGAGAATTGTTTATCATTTGTATCATGAGCATAGGCTGCCCAGTAGACTTTAGGATTGATATAATCTGCCTTCCATCCGGTCAATACGCGGGCGGCTGCTTTGACATCTGCTTCCGTATAATGAGATCCGGGGCCTTTGCCAATCGTAAATAATTCCTGCAATTCACGACCATAGTTTTCATCGGGGGCAGATTTATCATTTGAGTTGCCATTAAGATAAAACAGCATCATTGGATCAATGGTCAATTCTTTAATCAATGTTCTAAAATTGCCCAATGCATTTTTTCTGATCGTATTGAGATAATTATATCCCATGCGACCACTGAAAACGCCGGCCATAGCCACCGGAATATGATTGTGCCAGAACATGATCATTTTTTCTGTGATGGTTGTGTCCCGCAACATATTATCGATCCACCAGGTCTTAAGAGATAACAATCGTTGATATTCGATATTATTGTCCCAGGGTTCGTTCACCCACGTTTCACCATCCCTTACAAATGTTTCGATGATATTGGAGCCGTTGGTGTAATTTACAATGGGCGGCGAAGGATCTTTCGGTTTGGTCAATAACGAATCCAGAATAGAATTAAGTGATCTTCCTTTATATAATTGAAAGTCAGTATAGCCAATGCCCGTTAAGGACCGTCGTAATAAATGTTTGATGGCCGGCTCGTCC
>CALMKY010000589.1 GCA_937867195.1 uncultured Saprospiraceae bacterium
TTATGGACTTACACAGCTCCGGCAATTCTGGTATGATCGTATACGGTTTTCAATACCGTGGCTTTTATATTTCTTACCAACTGAATATCGTGTACATTGAGAATGTAATGATATTTAAACGTAGTACTTTCCGCATTGGTCGTCTCAACATATAATTGCATGGAACCAGGTTGGATGTATTGATCAAATACGTTCAGTTGCTGATGGATGAGTTCTTCCATTTTTTGCAATGGAATTTTCATTTTATTACTATGTTCAAAAGTAATGGTGTGCTTGTCACCATCCAGTGAAGTATAATTAATAAGTTCATTACTGTATGCAATATTGGTCGGGATGTGTACCAGTTCATCATCATCATTTCTTAACGTGATCGAGCTCAGTGTAAAATCCATGACCTCACCTTTGTGTTTGCCAATCTGCACGTAATCGCTGATCTTAATTTTATCCGAAAATGAAAGGACGACCCCACTCAATATATTTGAAATATAATCTTTGAGCAAGATGGCGATGGCCGCCGATATCACGGAGATGCCGGTAAAAAATTCCCGGGGACGCAGCTTAAATACGTACAGGACAAAATAAAAAAATGCACCACCCAAGACCAGATAATACAGGTTTTGTAAAGCAATCGTAATATTGTCTGAAGAAGCATGTAAAAGCCCTTTTCTTCTTTTATAAAAAAAAGTCAGGGAATCCCGGATGAATTCGGCTACAGAGGCAACTAATAAAAACCCGACAATTCCTCCTATTAAATGAGAAGGAATCCAGGGAACCAATCCGGCCATTACATGCTGATAAGCATAAAGTATTACAAATACTGCAATACTTACCATTTTTAGCAATCGACTCATGCTTTTCATAACTCTTCTTTGATGGCTCAAAATTACATATTCCCAGTCCAATGGATTTTCCGTTAATTTGATCTTTATTTTACAACCATGTTTGACAAACAGATCTATATACAACGCAGGAATGATTTAGCCAAAGCCATGCAGCATGGCCTGATCTTATTGATTGGTAACCAGGAGGTGGGTATCAATTATAAAGGAAACCCATATCCTTTTCGCCAGGACAGCTCCGTACTGTATTATTCTGGCATTGAGCGTCAGGACATAGGATTGATCGTCGATATAGGCAATTCTAAATCTTTTCTGATTGGGAATGAAGCTACGATCGATGATCTGGTTTGGACAGGCCCCATACCCACTTTGCGGGAATTAGCCGATCGGGCCGGCATTGACGATGTACTGGATTACTCATCTGCAATCCGCATAATAGAATCTAATCAAAACAAAGGAACACCGATCCATTATCTCCCAATCTATCGTGGAGACCATGCTTTTGAAATCAGTAAATTAACCGGAACAGATATCCGCCGGGTCAAAGATGAATATAGTAAGGAATTATGCCTGTCGGTCGTGCACCAGCGGGAAATTAAGTCAAAGATCGAAATTGAAGAATTAGAAGCAGCCATCAATACATCAGGCCTGATGCACCGCACGATGATGCAAATAGCAAAGGCTGGCATGAAGGAATCAACCTTGATGGCGGCCGTCAGATCGATTTGCCTGTCAAAAGATGTTGACATCCCTTATAATATCATTTTGTCTAAAGATGGACAGACCTTGCACAATGTGACGTATAAGAATATATTACAACATGGACAATTGGTCCTTGGAGATTTTGGCGCTGAGTCAACGAGGAGATATGCCGGTGATATAACCAGAACCATTCCCGTCAGCAAAAATTTTTCGCCTCTGCAAGCTGATATTTACTCAATCGTATTGAATGCTTTGAATAGTTCGATTGCAGGATTGAAGAATGGTGTGAAATATATAGATACCCATCTCGCTGCAGCCAGGATCATCACGGAAGGAATGAAATCTCTTGGGTTCCTGAAAGGCGATCCGGAAGAAATCATAGCCCAGGGGGCGCATGCCATTTTTTATCCTCATGGCTTAGGTCATCCTCTTGGCCTGGATGTGCATGACTGTGAAGGTATTGGTGAAGAATATACAGGTTATGAAGGTGGTATGGAAAGAAGTAATCAATTTGGATTAAAATCCTTACGACTGGCAAAAGAATTGAAAACAGGAATGACCATCACGGTTGAACCCGGAATCTACTTTGTTCCCGAATTAATCTCACTTTGGAAATCTGAAAAGAAATTTGAATCCTTTATTGATTATTCCAAAATTGAAACTGCATTACCTTTCGGTGGTATCAGAATAGAAGATAATGTGCTCATCTTAGACCATGGAGCACAAATCCTTGGCAAACCCATACCAAAATTAATCAAAGAAGTAGAAGCACTTCGTGCGGAAGCGTATCAATAAGTTTTCCTGAATGAAGATTTTTTTATCAGAATACCGGCACGATTATTCTACCTATACCTTTGGCTATACGATTTATGCTTTGTACGAATCAAGGCAAGACCTGGATGAAATATATGCCAATGGTTTTCTACCTTATACCGGTAATCCGGATCTTGAATACAATCTTTTTTATAAATCAAGAGGTTTACGTGTAGACCTTGCCTCTTTTACCGATACCAGTGAAAACCGCAGAGTTAATCGAAAAGTATTGGAATCACTCGATATCCATTTTGAAATCATACCCATCGAAGAATTCCGGGATTGGGATGCTTTGTTGGAATTTGCAAAAAACTATTCTGAAGACCGGATTGGTGAACACAAGATGCCACCTAATCGGATTGAATACATAGTCAAAAGACCTTATCTCACCCATATCATTCGGTTTAGCCATAAAGATCAAATTGTGGGATACATCCTGGCGGTGATTACCGACCAGGCATTCCACTATTGGTTTTCATTCTATGATACAGTTTTCATATCTCATCAGATACCGCTGGGTAAATGGCTTATGTGGCGATGCATTCACCTCGCGAAAGAAATGAATTGTCAGCATGCATATCTCGGCAATAGTTATTTGCCTGCTGCACTTTATAAATCCCGTGACTTTAAATCTATCGAATATTATGATGGAAATGGCTGGTCTACAGATTTAAAGAAATTGCATAAGCTGTGTAATGAAGATGTGGAGATGAGAAATCTGGATGATTTGAAGTTAGCACATAATGTAAAGGTTTGGATAGATAACAAAATTTAAACAAGCTAACAATCAAGATGGCACAAAACATTTGGACACTTACTTTTGTGATCGCATTCACGGCCTTCAATGCCTTTTATACTTTTTCTCAGCCTAAAACATGCTGTAAAATCACAGGTATTATTAGAGGGGCTGGTAATGCCATTATTAAATTAGGTAATAAAGAGACTGGGCCCTACAGTTTGACTAAAACAATCTACTACGATTCAATAAGAGCTAACAGTGACTCTTTTAAACTAATGACTTGTATTCCCAATACTCAATTCTACTCAATTGAAATCCCTTCTTTATCTAACGAATGCTTGTTTTTTATTAATGACAATTCACATGATGTAACGATTCATGGAGATTTAACATCAATTTCAAAGTCTATTGTCAGTGGTTCTCCTGATCATGATCTATATGAAATTTATCATAAAAAATTTGACACTTTGTATACAAAAGAAATTGATTACCTATACAACAAAAGAGCTTATTTCAAAAAAGTACGAGATTCAAATCAAGTTGTAAAATATATAGACTCCATAAATATTTTTTTTA
>CALMKY010000590.1 GCA_937867195.1 uncultured Saprospiraceae bacterium
CGATACAAAACCTGCTAAATATACTCTCCAATAAATCATCCGTACTCACACTACCCGATATCTCACCCAGATAATGCAATGCCTGCCTGATATCCATTGCGATCAATTCATGTCCCGTATGATTCACTACATTTTTCCGTGCGGCGTCGAGGTGAAAATTGATTTTCTCCAATGCTGCTACATGCCGGCTATTGGTAATGATGTTTTGTGAGAGAAGTTGAGTATTATCCTGAATAATGCATTGCAATAACCGTTCTTTGAGATAGACGGTGTTCATATTATTGCGGGCGGAGGTGGGTATGATGTCTTTGCGCTCAATGCCGGGCATGATATAATCTTCGGGATGTGCGTAGGGATTGCGATCCATTTTATTTACTACCAGTATGATTTCGAGATCGTCGTGGCGAAGGGCATCGATGTCTTTGCGGGCTTCTTCGGGCGATGTTTCGATTACATCGAGTACATAGAGCAGGATCGATGATTGTTTGATTTTATCGTGCGTGCGTTGGACCCCGATGATTTCGATCTGATCCTGGGCTTCGCGAATACCGGCGGTATCGACCAGGCGGAAGGGGATGCCTTCGATATGCAATACCTCTTCGATGGTATCGCGGGTCGTACCGGGTATTTCCGATACGATGGCGCGCTCTTCCTGTAGTAATACGTTAAGTAAAGTGCTTTTACCGGCATTGGGTCTGCCGGCGATGACAGTGGTGATGCCTTTTTTGATGGCATTGCCGAGTTTAAATGAATCGATCAATAGTTGGATGCGATCGAGTGCATGGGTCAATAACTTTTCCAATTCCTTCCGATCAGCAAACTCTACATCTTCCTCGCTAAAATCGAGTTCGAGTTCGAGCATACTGGCGAAGTGAATGAGTTGATCTCTGAGCGTATTGATCTCATGGGCGATTCCACCTTTAAGTGCATTGATAGCGATATGGGCTTCGGCTTTGGATTCGGATGCGATGATATCAGCGACAGACTCTGCCTGGGTCATATCGAGTCGACCATGCATAAATGCGCGGAAAGTAAACTCACCGCGATTAGCGGCTTTGGCTCCGAGTTCGATCAGCCGATTGATAATGGCTTGTGTGATATAAGTAGAACCATGACAAGAGATCTCAATCGTATCTTCTCCGGTATAAGAATGAGGTCCTTTAAAAACGGTGATCAAAACCTGATCGATGACTTCCTTTTGTAGATCTATTATATAACCGAGATGTACTGTATGGCTATCAACATGCAGCGGTGATTTGCCTTTAAAACATGTATCTACGATACGAAAACTATCTTTCCCTGATATGCGAATGACAGAGATGGCAGCTTGTCCGGGTGCTGAGGCCAATGCAACGATGGTGGAGTCTAGGTCATGACGTGAATACACGGTGTAAAATTACGATCTAATGTACAATGTATACTCTACGAAAAGACATCAGGTGTAAGTCAAATCGCACAAAAAAAGTACAACTGTTGAGAAATTGTACTTCGACTACGTGAATTATAACTAAAAAGTCGCAATTCAACTGCCCACAACCAGTAAAAGTACAGCTGTTGAGAAGTTGTACTTCGACTACTTGATTATAGCTATATAAGTCGCAGTTCTACTGCTCACTGGAAGTTTAAGTTTAGCTTTGGAGAAGTTGTATTTCGACAAAGACGTATAAAATGGATGATGAACAAATGGTGATGCGACTCTGCAAGATTGTTTGTTTTTATGATCAACTCTTTAATTCTCCGTAACTTCCTGTAAATAAACCTTCAAAATGAAAACAATCTGTATTCTATTCATCACACTATTGAATGTACAAATACAACAGGCACAAAAGAACCTAACAGAGCTTACTTCCAATCTCAACCTTTCTAAAAGCAATATCAATAGAATCGTGTACCCAATTTCGTTGTTGTCACCTGTAAATGCTGCTTTGTTGTTAAAGGAATTTGATCAAACAAAAATAGATGAGCCGGATGCCATGAAGAAATGGTTAGCAGCAAACTTTAAACGATTCGGAGTAAATGCCGATAAAGTAAAACAACTGGACATCTACTCTTTCAGGCAATATGAAGACTGTACGATTTGTAAGAAAAACTGCAAAGGTCATTGCATTCAGGATCCCGGTACAGATTGTGTTTGTGTTCATAAATCTGAGCCAAATCTTCGCAGTATCCCGGAACAAGGTAAATCAGGTACTATCATTTACATGTCATTAAATTCTTTACAAGATGATGAGGTGATTGGAACTATCAGTTCGGCAATGGCTGTAAAGTTGAATAGTTCAAAATCAAATTAAGAATATGTATCTGTACAAACTTTGTTTTGCAAAAGGATCCTGGCTTCAATATTCGATATGCGTTTTTCATCTACATTTAGTAAACCGATGGGGCGATATTGTATTGCCGATTGGGAAATGAGAGAGACTAGTCCATACTCTGTATAATATATTCAAGTATTAAATCTTTCTGCTTAGTACTTTTGGTGAATGAAATTTAAAATTCTAGCTCTAAAAAACCAGCTCGTTCCATTATTCTTCTTTGTTTTATGCTATTCATTCTCTCAAACATCCGATGATGGCAAGATCGATTTTACACTTTTACAACTAAATGATGTATACGAGATAGCTCCCCTCGATCATGGTCTGGTGGGAGGACTTGCGCGTGTAGCACGTGTTCGTAAAAAATTAATCGCAGAAAATCCAAACACCTATACGGTACTAGCGGGCGATTTTTTATACCCATCGGCACTCGGCACCATTAAATACAATGGCACCGCCATGAATGGCAGACAAATGGTCGATGTACTCAATGCAATGGGACTCGACCTGGTGACGTTTGGCAATCATGAATTCGATATACCCGAATCTGAACTCATCAATCGCATCAATGAATCAAAGTTTGATTGGATCAGTGCCAATGTGCATCATTTAGTCAATGGAAATGCGTTTCCCTTTACTAAACTGGATCGCTTTGAAGAAAATGATCTGGCAGAGCAAAAAGTATTATTATTCAAAGATGCAGATGGCACTACCGTACACGTTGGATTATTTGGTATTTGTATCAATAGTAATCCCAAAGCTTTCGTACAGTACGAGGACTATGTTAATGCAGCATCCCGTGCCATCGCTTCACTGAAACAACGATGCGATATCCTGATCGGCCTCACTCACTTAAGTATCGAAGATGATAAAAAATTAGCGGCAAAGTTCCCGGAGATTCATTTGATCCTCGGCGGTCATGAGCATGTACATTCTTACGATACGGTGGGCATGTGTCGCATTGCCAAAGCAGATGCCAATGCAAAGACGGTATATATACATCGATTGCAATACAATAAAACCACTAAATCGCTTAGCATCAATTCGTCTTTATTAACCATCGATCAATCCATCGCGGACGATCCCGAGACTCAGATCAAAGTAGATCAATGGACCGGCATCGGTCAACAAAGTTTACGACAACAAGGTTTTGATCCGGACCAGGTCATCGCTACCATTGATCAACCACTGGACGGCCGGGAAACATCGGTACGATACAAAGCGACCAGCCTGACAGAATTAATAGCCCGATCATTTAGTGTGGCTGCGATCGGCGCCGATGCTACTTTATACAATAGCGGCAGTATCCGGATCGATGATGTACTGCAAGGCGTAATTACTCAATATGATGTGGTGAGGACCTTACCGTATGGTGGAAAGTTGTTCATCCTTGATGTGAAAGGGGCCAATATTCAAAAAGCGATGGAATTTGCTGTGAATGCAAAAGGGAGTGGCTCCTATCCGCAGGTAGATCGCATCAGTCGTGATGCCAAAGGCAGATGGTTTATAGGTAAAGAAGTGATCTTGCCCGATAAAACCTATCGCCTTGTTATCAATGATTATCTTGTAGATGTTAGCAAAGAGTTTAAACCTTTTTTTGGCAGGGGAAGTGATGGAGTCATTTCAGTACAGGAGCCTACTGTCGGGAATACAGCATGGATGGATCTTAGACAAGCTGTGATTCAATATGTACGGCAGGGAGGAAGATAATAAAATACGTTGTTGAAGTGTTGAAGTGGGCAAGTGCCGAAATGTTTTTATACCCATCAAGTGTTATTGGTAAAAATTATTCAGCACGATTTCCGGTTAATCTATATCCAATCATCTATTGTATGATCTTCACTGCTTGCCGTGCCATCAATTTCCATACATTATGATCACGGATCCAGGTCTGTAATACTTTGAGGTTGATGGTACCGGCAGTGCCGTTGTTCAGGCTTTCACCGATCATCACATGACGCACAGTAGCTACATCTCCTTTGATGGTAATATCCTGATCTTTAAAATCGAGTTTGGTAAACTTTGATTTACCGCTGAGAATACTATTTACAAAAGAATCCTGGCCTTCGACCATAGCATTACTATGTCCGTAACTAAGTTCTTCACAGGTAAGATTACGCAATTGCAATGAGTCTGCTTTGAGCATTGCATTTCTAAGCATGTCAATAGATTGTTCTAATGATTGATTATCCAGTTTGAGTTGACGGAGATACTCAAGGTGAAGAGGAAGTTGTACCGCAGCGCGGGAGGATTCGTCTTCGATCAGATGATATTTGACACCGGATTCTTTAGCAGCTTTCATTACTTCTGCAATATTGACATCACCCGTTCCAAGTACAACATTGCGCTCCCGATCCTGGCGGCCATTTTGATTATCGACAGATCCGATCATGCGATCTTTGAGATGAGTCAGTGGGAACCGACCTGCATATTTGCGAAGCAAGGCAGCCGGATTTTGACCTGGATTGCGCATCCAGAAAACATCCATCTCTACATTGACGTATTTTGGATCGGTATGGGTCATAAAATAATCATACAAGGTACCGGGACCATCGTACGGTCTGAATTCATATCCATGAGCATGGTACAAAAGACCTATACCCGCATCTGCAAATTGTTTTCCGGCTTTATTGAATACTTCTACACCATGCTTCATATCATCAAATGTGAAATCATCTCCTTTGTGAGGAATCCAATAACATACTGCATATTCCGCACCAAAAAACTTCATTTGATCGATCATGGCTTTGATCGAATCAGGACTTTCCAATTTTTCGAAGACGACTCCATTGGCGACTACATCGATATCGTATTTATCCAATAGCTTTTTATACTCTTCTTTTGACATGCCTCGGGCGCCAGCACCTTCGATATGCCGGATCCCCAGATCATGCAGTTTCCTGAGACCTTCTTCGGGATTGGACATAAATTGACGGGCGGTGCCCATGATGATACCTATTTCCTGCGCCTGTAACCTGCAAACAGTAAATAAAGTGAGAACTAAAAGTAATTTTTTCATATAAGGTTTATTATTCGAAATCAAATATACATCTTGAGAGGAAAAATAAATAGCATTTACGACCGTATACCAGTGATCCAAGACAGATTCTGAAATTAATAAAAATAAATTATCTCTTTATATACTGATTTTTTAGTCGATGGGCAATTGGCATGGTACCTGGGTCTGTTGAAAATGCGAAACACGACTACTTACCCTTTAACTTCAACGAATCTTTTTTCTGCTTTTCCAGTTTTTTAAAATATCCTCTGAACAGAAAATTGTGCTTGAGGGCTTCCATATTTTGATTAAGATTATCACTGGCTTGGATCAGAGATCGCAAGCCCTGGTGTACATCATCTCTCATGGTTGAGTCATTGAACAAAGCGGGTACCGGTCCCTTCCCGTGATGTACCTGGTAGGTGATTTGATGAACTGATTCTGAAAGATTTTTTTCAAACGTATCGATGCTTTGACTAATGCTCTTGACCGAACCGATGGCTTCTTTTATATCCAGGGGCAATAACGTATCGTAGACCAGCGTTTTTATGATTCCATTTTGATTTTTAATATCCTGACTGATTTCATTTATATAATCGCTGGCCGATGATAAATTACGAGTGAGCTGGTTGATCTGGTTGAGTGATAGATGTATTTTATTTCGGATAGTTTTGTCGTTCATCAGGGTCCAGAGTGCATCGCTTTTGTTGAGCTTATCCAGTATTTGAGTGAGCAGTTCGCTGGAAGCAGAAATATTTTTCACGCTATGACCCAATAATTCGATCATGACATCTGTATCCAATTTTCTACTTGTACTCAGGATATCTCCGGATTGGATAAAGGATGCAGGCGTATTTACATTTTCAATATTGATCAGTTTATAACCGACAAATCCCTCCGTGCCAATGGATACCTGGGCATTTTTCTTAATGATATTGGCCATGTTTTTTTGTATCACCATGTTTATTTCGATCGTAGAGTCATTGATGATATTTATTTCCTTCACGGAGCCTATATTGATTCCGGCAAAACGTACATTATTGCCCGCGACCAGTCCATGCACATGGTTCATCCTGGTTTTAATCAATAAAGTTTTTTCAAACATGCTTTTATTACTGCCGATCATATAGAGCAATAGGATCAGTAATACCAGTCCGGCCAGTGTGAATATTCCAAGTTTAATATATTGGCTGAGTTTGATTTTCATGATTAAACAAAGAAGGGTTTAATTTTTTCATCTGTAGATTTTGATACAGTCTCAAAGGAACCTATGGCATAGCACGTACCATCGATCAGCATGATGATGCGGTCCGACACTTTTTTAATACAATTCATATCGTGGGATATCACGATCGAGGATGTATTGTATTTTTTTTGAATCTCGATCATAAGATCGATGATTTCGTTACCGGTGATCGGATCGAGTCCGGTAGTGGGTTCGTCATACATCATGATTTTGGGCTTTAGTATCAGGGTGCGGGCCAATGCGATTCTTTTACGCATGCCACCGGATAATTCTGAAGGCATGATATCAATGGTATGCAGCAGACCAACGTCTTCCAACGCTTCTGAGACCAGTTTGTCAATTTCAGATTGACCTAATTGTATCCAATGTCGTCTAAGCGGAAATTCAAGATTCTCTCTAACCGTCATCGAATCATACAATGCATTGCTTTGAAACAGGAAACCCATTTTTGCCCTGAGCACATCCATTTCATCATGACTGAGCATAGATACATCATGGTCCAGCACGATGATCCTTCCTTCATCCGGTCTGAGCAAACCAATGATGCACTTGATCAAAACTGATTTGCCGCAACCCGATTTGCCAAAAATTACAATACTTTCACCTTCAAACAAATGCATAGAAAAGTCCACCAATACTTTATTATTGCCAAAAGATTTATTCAGATGACCAACAGATAATACGCAGGCTCTGTTGGCCGGTAGAGTAACCGTTTCTGAATATATGGGATTTGCATTCATTTTAATTAAATCCGATTGCATCTGTGATTTGCACTGCAAGTAGATCAATAATAAATATTAATAAAGAAGAAATGACTACCGATGAATTAGCGGATTTCCCTACACCTTCTGTGCCTTTGTTACTGTGGTATCCTTTAAAACAACCGACGATACCTACTGCAAAGCCAAAGAAAAAACTTTTGATAAAAGCGGGAATCACATCACTAAAAACCAAACTATCAAAAATCTGTGTCCAGAATGACCGGAAGCTGGTCACACCATTGATATTCACTCCCAGATAGCATCCGTATAATGATATGGCATCACCGAGGATCACCAACACCGGTAACATCAGGGTGGTCGCCATGACCCGCGTCACTACCAGGTATTTAAATGGATTGGTACCGCTTACTTCCATTGCATCGATTTGCTCGGTGACTTTCATAGATCCGAGTTCGGCACCGATGCTACTGCCGATCTTACCGGCAAATATCAATGCGGTCAATACCGGCCCTACTTCCCGGATGATGGCGATACCCACAATCATGGGTATCTGCGATTCGACGCCGTAATGCACCATAGAAGGTCTGAGTTGCATCGTGAGCACCAATCCCATGATAAATGCAGTCATACCGACTAATGGCAAGGATTTATATCCAATGATAAAAAATTGTTTGATCAGCTCCGACCATTCATACCTGGGTTTCCACCACGATGTAATAAATTTCCAGGCGAAATCGGAGGTTCTTCCTACCTCGTCAAAAAACCGGCTATAGATCTGTATAAAATTTGCCATGAAACCTTAATCAAATCTCGTAGCCAATCATAAGCAGTATGCATGAATGAAATCATTGCAAAGCCTGATGTAAGTCAATGTGGGTGATGTATCTAAATTAATGGTGACCACTTTGCTGTGTCCAACTGATAACGAATAGAAGTGCTTGGTAAAATTGAATAAGTCAAAAAATAGATTTAATCAAAAATTACCTTTAAACTCTATTTTAAACGGTGAAGCCGGCAGACCTGATTCATTGATTAAATTGCAATCAGGATATGGAGACCATGCGTACCGCAAGCTGGTTAATAGTAAATCTGCGGGAATGGGTATGATGAGTTTAGCTCCCTGGTTTTTAATATTTTTTGCTTCCAGGATGATTTCATGATTACCAGCCTGACTAAAGCCATGGAGGTAAAATCCTTTAAAATGGTTGTCATCAGAATTGGTCATTAAATAATTTGCATGATCAAAATATAATTCAATTTCGTTACCCAATCTTTTATATTTTGTATAGACAGGGCCGGAATATTCTTCAGGCTGTTGATATGTTTTGGCTAGTGCCAGTAACGAAAGTCTACTTCCTATTATTTTCTTTTCTTTCGGATGTACATCGATCGAATCGCCGGTGTCGATAGTCACTGCCATACCTGAATGTAGAATGGATTCAGATAATCTTCGCTGACTTTCCCTAAACTCAGGCCACCGACTTCGATTGGAGATTTTTGGTAATTGTACTGTGTACATTGGAAAATCGCCCAGTTGCCAGGCATTTCTCCAACTCTTTACCAATGCTGTAAACAAAGCATCATGTATTTCCGGATTGGTTGCATTGGATTCGCCCTGGTACCAGATAGCTCCTTTGATGGAATATGGCACAATTGGTTTTATACCATTATTAAATAAAAAAGATGGAGCAAACGGATGCAATAATAAATTGTCTTTCACCTTATCTCCAAGATTTTCATTTATTCTTTCTCTTACCCATGGATGGACTAAATCGTCATCCTCTCTGTTGAATAAAAGTTGGGAAAGTTGTGGATGGCTAGCCAATGTCAACGAATCTATAAATGACTGAGTCGTAGTGCCTCCTACAGCATTGCAGATCAATCCTATGGGTACATTTAAATGTCTGTATAATTCTTTGCCAAAATAATAAGCTACCGCTGAAAATCCTGAGGCCGTCTGTTGATTACAAGATTGCCATTTGGATTTTGAATAAAAATGATTTTTTCGAAATTCATCTATTAAACTGTCCGAATAAACTTTATGGGCAATTGGTCTGGCATCGCGCGTTGCAGTCATTTGATAAAAACGAATATTGGGATTCGCTGATACCTGTATCTCTTCATCCCCATGATTGGATTGAGATAGTGAAAATTCCATATTGGATTGACCAGAGCATAACCAGACCTCCCCGACCAGGATATTGTGAATGGATAGATGATCTTTTTTATCGGAGATGTACATGATATATGGCCCACCGGCGTGCATGGGCGGTAATTTAATATTCCAATTGCCATGTTGATCTGAGTTTGCACATAATGTGATTTCATTGATACGCACTTTTATTTTGCAATGCTTACATGATTTACCCCATACCGGTATTGGCATATCCCGTTGAAAGATGAGACTATCTGTAAAAATATCAGGCAACCTTAGTGAATCACTTTGAGAAACGATAGGGTCAACCGATATCGACAGGAGCAGGTAGAGCATCTGTCCTATTTCATACATCCTTTTCATATTAATTATCTTGAAGCGTGATGAATGTAAACATCCACTTGACCGGATTCTGACTGTCTGTTGATTTGAAACTGCCAACAGGTGCTTTTATTAAAATGGTATTCCAACCCTTTTTAAAAGATATTGAATGAGGCGATCTGTATTCATAACTTTCATCAATCAATGGAATTTCGGTCTTTCCTTTTTGACCCGCCTGAGCCCAATTCGGTGGATCTACCCGGTTTCCATTCACCCAAAGATCACTGTTTTTATTATCCCATTTCCCCAAGGGCGGAGAATCAGTAGCGGTGGATCTTGAGGGATTAAAAAAACTGATCCAGCAATTTTTATTCTCATCCTTTTCACTCCATATTTTTCTGACGGCATAATAGGTAGAGCTGTCCGGTGGATCAGATAAATGCGATTGAATCATGGGATGCCAAAAATGCCTCAACCATATCGTACCACCCCACAAGGAAGGATTCTTGTTTATATCGACGGTATCAAAAAAATTCACTGTTTCAGGATCAAACGCTTGAGCAGTGAGACCCTTATTATCAAAAGGACCAATTAGTTTCCATTCTATATTATTTTGCTTTTGATATGGGAAAGGTAATTTTTGAAAATCATGTTTTTTATGCTCTAATAATCTGTTTTCGAATTCTGTAAATGCATTGTATTTTTCAGTTCCAGGATAGGATATGGTAGTTTCATAATTTTTATATCCTCCACCCCTCCAGCATTTTTCTGCAAACGTGAGCATCACTGGATAAA
>CALMKY010000591.1 GCA_937867195.1 uncultured Saprospiraceae bacterium
CGATCCGGTCTACATTCTTTTATATGCCAAATGGAATCCATCCCAACCTATGGAACCCGGTTGAGACCGGCAGGACATTCAGCCTCCCAATGCAGCTATCACCACTGGAGAATTTAAAAGGAGATGTATCGATTCTGGGTGAACTTATGAATAAGAATTCGATATTCAAAGGAGCTGACGGTCATTATGCAAAATCAGCCAGTCTGCTTACTTGCATGCCAATCAAGCAAACGGTTGGTGATAATATCAGCAGTGGTGGTATTTCAGTAGATCAGATCATAGCCGAACAGAATGGCGGAGATACCTTTTTACCTTCTTTGGAATATGGCCTCGATAAAATCACGACGGGTGTAGATATTAGTGTTGGATTTACCAGATTGTATGGATCCTCTATATCCTGGAAGACCCCGCAGCAACCCATGTCTAAGGAGATCGACCCACGGCTTGCTTTTGACAGATTATTTAAACCTTATGTACCGGGAGTGAAAACCAAAGAAGACCCTTATCGTAAAAGTATACTTGATGCGGTCAAAGAAGATATTCATCATTTAAAGAAAAACCTCGGCCGCCTTGATCAGGACAAACTATCAGAATACCTCGAATCTATCAATAGTGTTGAAAAACGTCTGGTAAACGAAAAGAATCGCCAAAAACTTACTGATCATGTCACGGCAGATGTCAAGAAAGAGCTGATCAGGCTCAATCAAAGCATTGATGCTTATGTCGAAATGTATGCCGGTGTCGATATCACCGAAAAATTGAGATTGATGATGGATATCAATATCCTTGCGTTCTGGGCCGACGCATCCAGGGTGTCGACTTTTATGCTGGGGAATAGTGTAAGCAACCGGAGTTTTAAATTTATCAAAGGTGTGACCGGCAACCATCATAATCTATCGCATCACATGGACAAGCCGGAAAATCTCGAACAATATGCCCGGATAGCACAATGGCATGTAGAGCAATTTGCTTATTTTATTGGAAAGCTAAAGAGCATTAAAGAAACCGATCACAATCTTTTGGACAATTCAATGATTGTGTTTACATCGGACCTTAGAGACGGAAACCGGCATTCTCCCCGTAATTTACCAGTATTGTTTGCCGGTCGCGGTGGAGGTAAAATCAAACAAGGTCAAAACCTGGCGTTTGATAAAGAAACTCCATTGGCAAACCTTTATTTAACCATGTTGCATACCCTTGGTATTCATATGAATCAATTTGGCGATAGCACTTCAACGCTCGCACCTCTGATGGTGTAAATGATCAATCATATAAATAAATCCCAAAGAGTGCTGTTGTACCGGATAGAAGAGTTTTTTAAAAAACCATTTACCAGTTGGCTCCTGATAGCATCAGGTGTGTTGATACCGTTGATCAGGTATATTCATTTTGAAACTCAGTCGCCTTACCTGCTGACCTTGGGCAGATTTCATCCTATGATCCTGCATTTTCCCATCGCGATGTTGTTTATTTTATTACTGTGTGAGGTAGGGAGGGTATATCTGGCGGTACAAATAGAACATACTTGGACCTTGTTTGGTTTTGTTTTTTCCATTTTATTGGTATCGATCACCATCAAAACCGGAATCATGTTGTATGCCAGCGGAGAATATTCAGGTATCCTCCTGGATCAGCATTTTACAGGCGCACTGATCTCCGGTACTTTAATTTTCATATCCTTTGGACTCTACTTATTGTATATTCGAAATCCGAAAATTTATCCGGTCTACTATACTGGTTTAATATTGTCCAATATGGTCATCTTGTATACCGGACACCAGGGAGCATCGATGACGCATGGTAAAAATTATTTATCCGGTTATTTCCCGATGATGTTTACAAAATCATCCGGTACTCAGACGCCTGATACGACATCTTATTTTTACGCAGATGTATTGCAGCCCATATTGGACATGAAATGCGCTGGCTGTCACAACGGTACCCGGTCTAAAGGTGGATTGATCATTACAATTTACAAAGACTTATTTAAAAAAGGTGATAGCGGCAATCCGGGAATCACCCCGCACGATACCTCCTCGAGTGAAATATATCGACGCATCATGCTACCGGATAGTTCGGATGAACACATGCCTCCCCAGGGCAAAACTGCATTGACCAAAGATGAAATCACTTTATTGAGGTTTTGGATAAGCGCCAATGCACTTGAAAATATAAAAACCTCAGATATAACCTATGCGCCAATTAAAAACAAAATCTTGCAACTGGCACCTACTATAAATAAATACAAACTCAATATTGAGAAAGAAAAATTTACGCAAATCAAAATCAATCAGGATCTCATGTTCCTTTCCAAAGAGATAGAGATGAAGATCACCAAGGACGAAAAAGATGAAAACAATCTGTATACACTCTCAAATTATTTTCCTCCCAGTCCATTTGACAGCAAAAAACTGAGAGAGCTGAAGCCCTACCTGGATCGGTTTTCTAAGGTTTCCCTGGTCAGCAGCCAGATGGATGATGCTGACCTTTACCTGATATCTCAGATGGACAATGTGCGTGAGCTGTATTTACAAAAGACCAGGATCAAAGGATTTGGATTAGTCCAATTGGCCCGATTAAAAAACCTCGAGATACTCAATGTTTCCTTTACTGACACAGACGATCAGGCACTGATCGATATTTTAAAATTCCCTGCCCTGAAAGAATTATATCTATATGGTACCAGGACCACAAAAGATGTCATCCTGGCCATCGAAAAAAATAAAAAAGGGTTGAAGATATATTCTGAGGAAGGACCCTATTTTTAAATGAGCTTATTTCTTTATTTCTTTCTGGTATTTGGTTAGATTACAATGGCCATACCAAATAGGAGGATATTAAATAAAATAAGTGCAGGCAGGATGTTTGGGACTATTGGGTATCCATCAACACTTTGATACAATCATCCATTCTTTTATCAAAAATATCATAAGCCCGGACACCGTCCTTTAAATGCATGCGATGCGTAAAGATGGAAGCCAACTTAGTTTTGGATTTTGAGATGAATGGCAATATTTCAGGCATCAGGGATCTCGCTGGACAACGACCACTGCTATACGTAATATTTTTATTGTAGACATCGGCAGGTTTAAATACAAAATCATCGGAGGTATGCACACCGATGGTGCTGATGATTCCACCGGGTCTTACCAGTTCATATGCCAATGCTTGTGCGGATTCGTTGCCGACAGCCTCGATGACTGCGTCCGCGCCCCGACCGTCTGTTTTGTCAAGGATTAAATTTTTTACGTCATCCTTCAGTTTTATTGCCACAGCACCAAAGGCGGTTGCCGCATGCAATCTATAGTCTATTGAATCTATCGCAATTACATTAGCTCCCATCGATACGGCACTAAAGCAGGCCAGTAATCCGACTGGTCCACAACCAACAACTACCACGATATCTCCTTCTATTATTTTGCAAAGTCTCGCGCCAAAATATCCGGTCGATAAGATATCACCAGCCAGGATTGCCTCTTCTGATTTCAAATCAAAAGGGGTATAATCCATCAATGTGGTCTCGGCCATGGGTACTCTGACATATTCTGCTTGTCCTCCCTGCAAACCCTTTCCATTTTCTCTCCAGCCATAGATTTGATTGTGAATGCAACGCGCACTCAATCCCCTTTTACAATAAAAACATTCTCCACATGCTGTTGTAAACGGACTCACCACTTTATCGCCAAAATTAAATGCAGTTACGGCTCGACCCATTTCTACAATTTCTCCGGTAAACTCATGACCCATACAAGTATGCATATCCAAGCCTGTTTCACGACCGTGATAAATATGAAGATCTGATCCACAGATGGCACAATGATCTACTTTGACAATAACATCCGTCGCGAATTCCAATATGGGATCGGGGATCGTCTCGTACGTGATGGATTGGAGACCTGTAAATGTGAGCGCTTTCATCTATAATCAAATATCAAAATTCAAAAATAATATAATTCTATTCCTTACATTTACCGACTTCAATAAAAGAATATGATCAATAGAAGAACCTTTGTCAAGCAATCCAGTGCGTTTGCAGGAATGTCTATTTTACCATTCTCTATTTATGGTAAAAATGCCCCATCGAATAAAGTGGTGATAGCAGTCAGTGGCGTGAACAGCCGAGGTGCCTGGCTGGCGTCTAATTTTTCAAAAATACCCAATGTAGAAGTCGCCTATATCTGTGATGTGGAAGAAAAGGCCATTGCCAATGGTATTAAAGCAGTGAGTGCAAGCGGTAAAGAGCCCACTGTTATAAAAGATATTCGCAAGCTTGTAGCCATTAATGATTTTGACGCACTTGCCATCGGAATGCCCGATCATTGGCATACCCCTGCAGCCATGTTAGGCTTGCAACATGGAAAAAATGTATATGTCGAAAAGCCATGTGGTCACAATCCTGCAGAAGGTGAACTTTTAGCTCAAGCTTCCAAAAAATATAAACCGTTGATACAAATGGGTAATCAACGAAGATCGTATCCTACACTTCAAACGGCTGTACAAAGAGTAAGGGAAGGTCTGATCGGCAATCCTTATTTTGTAAAAGCGTGGTATACTAACAAGCGCAAACCGATCGGAATTGGTAAACAAGTACCGGTACCTTCCACATTGGATTTCGAATTATGGCAAGGGCCCGCACCGAGGAAACCTTACCAGGATAATCTTATTCATTATAATTGGCATTGGTTCTGGCATTGGGGCACTGGTGAAGCCTGCAATAATGGAACTCATGAAGTCGATTGTGCAAGGTGGTTTTTAGGAGTGGACTTCCCAACGAAAGTGAGTAGTACAGGTGGACGATATGCTTATAAAGACGATTGGCAGACACCTGATACACAAGTAGCTGGCTGGGAGTTTGACAGTGGTAAAAGTATTGTCTGGGAAGGCAGATCCTGCAATGATTACCGTGTATTGACCAGCGACCGGGGATTCATTGTGCACGGTGACAAAGGCACATTGGTCAATGACGGTGCCGGAAGTTATAAAGTATTTGATCTGGATAATAAACTGATCGATACGGTCGATGCCAATGCCCAGGTGGACCCGGGCAATAAAGTAAGTCCCGTAGCCTCCTTGGATAAATTGCATCTTGAAAACTTTGTGGAGGCTGTTCGGGGAAATACTAAAATCAACAGCCCAATTACGGATGCCTATAAAAGCGTCTTGCTTTGTCAACTTGCCAATATATCCCAGCGAGTTGGCCGCACATTACACTGCGATACTAAAAATGGTCATGTACTCGGCGATACAGAAGCGATGAATCTTTGGAGCAGGACCTATGAAAATGGTTGGAAGCCGACACTTTAAGTAGCCTGTAAATATTTTCTTTTCTTACATGCAACCCGGCATTGGACTGCATGTCTATTACAGTAAGAAAGTTTAGGACTTTTTTCTATAACCATTAAATCTATTTTGAATATGAAAAGAATTATTACAGCTTTATTGATCATTACTACCCTTTCCCTGAATGCTCAGCGGGAAGAAACCATCCTGGGTCATCTTCGGTTTTCCGGAATATGGGCTTCCTGGAATAGCATCATGGGTAAGGTAAAAAACGAAAATGTATTCTTCCACGGTGGATATTTTGGATTCGAATTTGGAAATGACTTAACCATTGGTTGGGGTGGATATAAATCTCAAAATAATATTCATACGGATGATCTCAACTACTACATGAAATGGAACGGGCCGGTATTGACGTATGCACCTCATTCTTATAAAGCGATTCACCCTATATTTTCTGTCATGATTGCCAATGGAAGAATCGAACCAAGCAATGCGTCATTTGATCGTGTCGTGGTAGCACAACCATCGATCGGTGCAGAACTCAATCTACTCAGATGGTGTCATGTCAATTTTAATGTAGGCTATCGGATGGTCAACGGTGTCAATCTTCCCAAATATACTGATTCTGATTTTTCAGGTTTTCATGGCGAAGCCGGATTGAAAATCGGAATTAATTGGGATAAATGGTAGTAGAATTAAAATTCACTAGACTTATTTATGGATTCTTGAATTTATCTTTATACAGCGAGATGGATTCATTAATAATTTTATAGGCTTCCTGTCTGTGCTCAAATTTTTTGGTAGTCACTTTCTTACCTTCCAATAAGGTATACGTCTCAAAAAAATGACAAAATTCTTTTTCAATATGGGGCGCAAGATCTTCTACTTCCTTTATATGAGCCACCGAGGTGTCTTTTAAAGCAACGGCAATGATTTTATCATCCGTAACTCCCTGATCAATCATACGCATAACTCCGATCACTCGTACCGTCGCCATACAATGCGGCGCAATATCCACCTGGGATATCACCAATACATCCAGCGGATCACCGTCCAATTGCAAGGTCTGTGGCAAAAAACCATAATTCACCGGGTAATAGACGGAGGAATACAAAACCCGGTCTAGTTTCAATAAGCCGGAAGTCTTATCGATTTCATATTTAGCCCTAGAGCCGCGGGAAATTTCTATAAAGGCGTTGCAGGAGACGGGTGCATCGGATCCTATTTCAATATCGTGCCATGGATGTAATAACATAAATAGATTATTTTAATGAGAAAGTTTTTACTGAATTGATTTCAATGGTGCCGTCATAGGCATGATCCAATCTACTCCCCAGCCGGGTCTTGGAGCTGTCACCAGATCCACATCTGGTTTTATTATAGTTTGAAAATCTCTGCCGTTTAATGAAACCTGTACATCCCCCAACACCGCGACCTGTACATTATTGGCACTGTATTTTTTTTTAACCATTTGCGCGAATTGCCACATCATTTCGGGCTTAAGCAACATGATACTGATTTGACGCGGTGTGAGATAATTGGATAGTGGAAGATCCCTTTTTTCATGATTTTGCATATTCATTACATAAAATTTGCCTTTCCCTACCTTGTCTTTTAGTTTCATATGCCATGAGAACAATTCGCCTTCTTCCGTCCAATAAACACTGCCAGGAATAAAATAATGTCTCAATGGCATTAATATATTGTACAGAACAAATACAAACAAGACCCAAATGATCAAATTTTTTTTGACCGGGGATAGAGGCACAAACAACGGTTTTTCAACCGGATACCCAAGCTTATTTCTGAAAATAAATTTATCAAGCCAATCGTGCTCAAAGAAAATAGGTGTTGCCAACAGCATAAGCCAGGGGAAAATTCCAATATTGAATAGTTGTGAATTGACGATATGAAAAAACAGTAATACCACCATGGCCCATTTCCTTGTTTTTTTCCAAATCAATAATGGCACGATAAATAAATCAAATAGTAGTCCACTGTAAGACATCCACAGCCCGGCGTTGGGTATTTTAAATAAATATCCCAGCGCAGGGAGGTTTACACTTTTTGCTAACCACATGGTCATAGGCTGTCCTTTGAGCCAGTCCGGATTGATCTTTGCAAGCCCGCCAAAGAAATAAGGTAAGGCCACCACAAATCTTAGTAAATTCAACGACCATTTCGGAGCAAAATCATGTTTTTTAGAGAATCCCAACCGGGTATCGAAAGCGAATCGTTGATTCATGGGTAAAAAAATCATAATCAAAGAAATCAGCGTAATAAGGTAAAAATGATTCAGGTAATAGGATTGATCTAAAAAAGCAACATAAGCAAATGAGATAAAGAACAAAAAAATACTGACTCTATAAAACAGACCTATCGTAATGAATATAGACAGAAAAGCCATTGCATAAAATAAATACACCATACCATCTCCTTCCAGAGGCTTGATAAAATCAAATGGCCAATAGGTGAAATTGTTTATAGGAATTATCCATTGAGCTTTCACCTTTCCGGAAGATATATCACTCATCGTCTCAATAAAGAGTGCAATACCAAAAATGACTCTAAAATAAATTATAGGAGTATTGCGAATAGGATCAAATAGCTTATCCAGATTTTTCATGCAAATTGACACTATTTGGTTGATGGCTTAAAGATAAAACTTATTTGTAAAGCTTTACTGACTTTGAATGTTGATTGCAAAGCAGATAGTCATTGCTTTACATGATACATTTATGAATTAAAACGATCCATACAAAATTTGCCTTTACAGGCCTTCAAATAATCGTGCCACACCAAATGCCGCAGCCGCTGCCGCAGCTCCAATGCTCATGACTTTAAATGCTCCCGAGATTGGATTGACCCCTGTTATCTTGGATTTAAAATAGCCGAAAGTGAATAAACAAATCAAGGTGGCGACCACGGATATCATCAATGCTTTGGTGGCACTGTTCATAAAAAAATATGGAGATAATGGGATAATGCCCCCGGCAATATAAGCCAACCCGATATTGAGGGCACTTTTGGTAGCTCTTTTAGGATCGGGTTTATCCAATCCCAATTCATACTTCATCATAAAGTCTACCCACCGATCCGGGTCTTTCGATATTTCATCGGTTGCCTTCATTTGAACCTCTTTACTTAAGCCAAGGCTTTTAAAGAAGTCCATGGTCTCTTCTATTTCACGATCCCGTTTATTTTGGACCTCATCATATTCCCGCTTTACTTCACTTGAATAATGATCTTGTTCAGTTTTGCCAGCCAAGTATCCACCCAGCCCCATGGCTATCGAACCAGCACATATTTCAGCGATACCGGCGATCAGGATGATCTTACTGTTATCGACAGCCCCACTCAAGCCGGCTGCCAAAGCAAATGGCACTGTAAGACCATCGCTCATTCCAATGACAATATCCGTCAGCGTATCGCTGCTCTTGAGGTGTGATTCTATATGAGGAGTATGATGAAGATGAGTATCCATATTTGACAAATGTAATAAATAGTCTATGGAAATAAAAGTGATTCTAATCAAATCCAACCAGGATGTGCATTCAGCTCATGTCGGTTTTATTTTCTTTCTAGATTGAGAATGGCCTGTTCCAACGTCTTATAATGAAATAAGAAATTTTCTTTAATTAATCGGTTTGGTTTTATATCGGCTGATTCATAAAATGAATGAGCAAATTCACCCAAAACGATTCGCAGGAAAAACTCAGGAACGATGACTGGAATACTCCATCTCAATTTGCCCGGAATACTACTTTTAGAAAACTGCCATTGACTTACAGCTTTGGGCGACGTGGCGTTGTAGATACCCTGGCTTGTTTCGTTTTGTATTAACCATAAAAATATGCGTGCAAGATCTTGAATATGTATCCATGAGTACATCTGGGTACCATCACCAAGGCGGGATGCAATATGGAACATAGCTGGCCATTTCATCTTTGCATACAGGCCATCTTCGTTGGATAATACCAATCCGATTCTGACGATACAAGATCTGATCTCAGGATCCAGATTGGTAACTTCCTTTTCCCAATCGAAACAAACCTTTGATAAAAAATGGGTAGGATTTACAGAAGTATTTTCATCCACCGTTTCGTCGGGCCTGTTTCCGTAGATACCTATTGCTGAAGTAGAAATCAATACTTCCGGCTTTGATTTTACCAAATGGATCGAATCAACAAGTAATCTGGTGGATTTAACTCGACTTTGATAGATAATCTTTTTATAACTAGATGTCCATCTTTTTGTAGCAAGTGACGCACCTGCTAAATGGATAATTCCATATATATTTTCAAAACATTGCAGATCTATAGAATCATTTTCCGGATCCCAAATAAACTGTTCAAACTGCACTCTTGGATCCAATTTTCTTGTCAGCCATGCCACTTCAAATCCATTCTCCAAAAATAATTTGGTGATAGCTCTGCCTATCATTCCTGTGCCACCGGTGATTAATACTTTTTTCTTATTCATTTATAGCTTTCTTGAATAAAATGAGTTTATTTTTACTGAGTAAATCAAAATGATAATATGAATCTAAAGATAACGCCTTTGATTATTTCGATCTTGACGATTACTCTGGGTTGTAAAAACGAAACCCAAAAAGAATCAAATGTATTGAACGTACGCATTCCCAGAGAGCCGGATCAGGCAAACCCCGTATTGTCTACCACCGCCATTGCGGCCATTGTCGAAAACTTAATCTTCATGCCCGTTTATGATTATGATCCTTACAATCAATCCAGTACCAGTGTATTGGCTGAATCCAAACCTACCATAATCAAAAAAGGCAAAAGTACAGGCTTTACTATTGTTTTGAGAAAAGACGCTTCGTGGGATGACGGCACTCCGGTAACGGCCGATGATATTGCTTTTACCCTAAAATGCATTATTAATCCTTTTCTCAATACGTCCGGTAAAAACGGAGTTTTATTTCCTTTGGATAGCATTGACTTTACTACTCAGTCTAAACAATTCACTTTATGGACCGACGACGATTATTTTTTGGACCTTCAGGCATTTACTAATAATTACATTTTACAGGAAAAGAAATATGATTCTTTGTCATTACTCAGAAAACTTTCCTGGACAGAACTTAAAAACATGAAAGGTGACAGTGCCAGGACTGAATCCCAAAAGATTGCTAAAACATTCGCTGATCAGTTTACTTCTCCTTCCTTTTCGCGGGAAAAAGTAACGGGATGTGGTCCTTACAGCATTACCGAATGGCAAACCAATCAGTATATTAAGCT
>CALMKY010000592.1 GCA_937867195.1 uncultured Saprospiraceae bacterium
CCGGCGTACCCGACTGGCTGCGTGGCGATGCCATGCGACTGCGCCAGGCGCTGTTCAACTACGTCAGCAATGCGGTCAAGTTCACCGAGGCCGGGCGGGTACAGCTGCGCATTGACTACGAACGCACGGGCACAGGATGGCTGTTGCTGGAGGTGGAACTGCTTCTGCTTGCATGACTGCATCGGTGGCTGATCGCATCGATTTCATCATTACTCTTCCTCCTCTTCCATACATCCTACCACCGTATACTTCCATACCATACCAATTCAGATTGTGGTATTGATTTCCTTCGATGGTTTTATACGCTTCTGTCGGTATGGAAAAATTATTGCAACCTTCTGATCTGAATCCAAAAGCATTGTAATTTGATGCGGCTATAAACTGCATTCCAAATAATTGACCAGGCCAAGGATGGGGGCTGATTGCATCCAATGATTGATCATAGAGATCCGCTACAACTTCCGATATAAATTTTTCTTTTTGAGGTCCGCTGATTTTTAATTTCCATTCTTCATTTTGACCGGGTAATAATTTATCCCGGAATGTAAGTGTTTCGATCGTGAGTTCCTTATTGGACCATGGAATGGAATATGCAAATGAATGTGTATAAAAACGATTGTCATACACCGTATGCCAATTGATAGAATACGTTTTACCTCGCATGGATTCATTTAATAGGTTCGATGCGTTATTTACTTTGTTTGAAGGCAGCCATTTACTGGTATTGACTTCGGATGAAGTCTGTAAAATAAATGGTCTGTCGATCATGGAAACCAGGTGATGGGACAAGGTATGACCCGGTTCAAGAACATCGTCACCATACTGAAACGATTGCAATATTTTGTTAGCCGGATAGATTCCTTTTGATTCGTCGTAGACCCAAAAATAAAATTCGAGTGTAGAAGTTTGATGAAAATGGTCAAGGGCGGATGCTTCCAATTTATAAATACCGGGTTCCAGTTTGGAAGCAAGGCGAACTGCAGTATTGCCGTCAAATCCTGAATTAAAAACATTTTTTTCTACTTTCCATTTACTAACGACGCTTTCGTCTTTGTATACATCTGATGGAAACCAGGTATGATATTCTTTTTCTGAATATAAATATTGATCGGATTCTTGCCAATATCGGTTCCGGTAAATAACCGATGGAGCTATTAATTTATTGATTGAAAGATTACCTTTGGCCTGAACTGGTACATTGTTCAGGTCTTTAGTATGAATCAATAATGACGTAAGGCTATCCGCCTGAATCATAGAATTCAGCTCGGTTGATAAGTCCAATGGCTTCTTACCTATCCGGAGGGATGTATTATTCGACCGGGTTTCTCCGGTAAAGTCGGTGACATCCACTTCCACGCTATAATCAAATTTAGCATCGTCTTCATTCGCCATGGAAGGATCTGACACAGCCACAAATGGGATGGTAAATTTACCTTGAGCATCTGTCGTTGTATTGCCATGTGCTATGATGACCGGATTGGCATGCGGCATAATCCTTTCCCATCCTCCCCACCACCAGGGCATCGGTTTTATCCACGGAGATCGCATGACTTTATATTTTACATCGGCCTGATCGATTACATTACCTGCATAATTCTGAGCATGACCCGCGATGATTACATTTTCATTTAAGCGTGATTCGATTTTATTCGTATCGAACGTGATTTCAAACTTAGGTCTTTTATATTCTTCGACTTGGATACTGGCAGATGCATTATCCAGATCTGTTGTGATCGAATGATATCCATTCAAGCCGGATACAGGAATCGTAAAACTACCTTTGCACGATCCGTAATCGTTTGTAGTCAATATTTGGCTTGCGATCGTTTGGCCATTGGCATCTTTATAATTCAAATTGACCCGCTGATTCTTTAGTATGACCGGCAATCCATTTTCATCGCGATACAATGCCAACACTTTAAAATACACCAGTTGACCCGGTCGATATAAAGATCGGTCGGTAAAGATCAAAGCATCTTTGTGACCTTGAACAAGCAAATAAGCATTTGAATAATTATAAAAACCATCCATTAGCCATAAGACGTCATTTCCCCTGGAGATTTTGACAGTATAACTTTTGTTTTGATCAAGATTGGGTGCGTATTTACCTTCCTGATCGGAAACTCCCTTATTTGTTTCGATCCAGTCGTTCTTTTGTGTCGATGGATTGTATCGAGTTTCGTAAAAGGATAGATTCGCTCCCACGATGGGAGCACCGGTTTTGCGATCGACAATTACAAATTCTTTCTTGGTGGCATTTTTTAAATATTCATAATTAAAATTTTG
>CALMKY010000593.1 GCA_937867195.1 uncultured Saprospiraceae bacterium
TATTGAAACCCTGATCAACCATTATGAAATGCACATGCGAAGTATGATTTTACAAATTGCGATTTAGCTATACATTTGTTACTTGAATACTCCATACCTTTTGCATATTGATACCTCTACCGACATTTGCTCGGTAGCATTATCAAAGGGTCATGAACTCATGGCTGATCAGATAGATCGCTCGGGTGTCCGCAGACATGCTGCATTATTACCTCTCATGATCGATACAGTTATTAAATCCGTAGGGGTTGGACTTACCCAAATCGATGCTGTTTCGTATAGTAAAGGACCCGGTTCTTATACCGGTTTGCGGGTAGGATTATCCACTGCTAAAGGCCTTTGCCTTGCGTTGAATAAGCCATTAATCGGAATATCTACTCTGCTTGCTCTAAGTTATGCAATTGAACATTTGAAAGACGGTGATCATTGCATCACGATGATCGATGCCGGTCGCCAGGAAGTCTATCATGGAGTCTATAATCATAATCATTTATTGATGTCCGGCGAATCTCCATTCATTATAAATCAGGAGAATTGGGACCATCATTTTGGTCAGTTTAATTCATCCATTTATTTATGCGGGGATGGAATAAACAAAGTAAAAGATCTCAGGATACACAATCAAAACACGGTTTTCGTTACCGAAGAAGTACTGGCCAGATATATGGTCAAGCCTGCTTTAAAAAAATTTTTAACCCTGGACTTTGAAAATCTTGCGTATGCAGTTCCAGAATACCTTAAAGCACCCTCTTACAAAAAAATATCATAAAATACTGGTATTTAGATGTCTATGCGTTAGTTTTTACAATATATAGGCGTTTTTTATATACTTTATTCTAAAATCACAGACCAATTTTTCAACTCCTAAAAGGAAATTTTAATTTTTTTTCAAAGTTGGTATGGTTTTAGAAATAACAGGTACAGTTCTAAACAATTAAACATTCTTTGAACCAATAAAATAAACCTGGGAAAGTATGAAAAAACAAAAACAAGAGATTGTTGCACTGAAGAAAGGGCCTAAGGAAATCCAATTGGATTACACTGATCTACGCAGAGCTGTATTGGTGTTGAGAGCTGTCAATCACAAACTTCGTCAACGCATCATCGAAGTGCTCGAAGAAAGTGATAACATGACAGTGACTGATATTTACATCAAACTTCGGCTAGAGCAAAGTGTTGCGTCACAACATCTGGCCATCCTTCGCCGGGCCGGTGTGGTCATTACAGATCGTCAAGGCAAGTTTATCTACTACTCTCTCGACAAGGAAAGACTTAATCAGATCTCCAGGTTGATTGAGGAGTTAGTAGGCTAATGATATTGTAGTACACATTCCAAAAACAGTACTTAAAAGATCAATGAATTAAACTTCATTGATCTTTTTTAGTTTTATGCTTTTACGATCACCGGGTTGAGAAATTGATATTGGGGTAAAGAGAACCTTTAAGAAGTAACCCGGTGATTTTTTAGTAGATTGGAAAAAATATTTTGTCCATTTTTATAGTCATTTATCTATTTGTGTAAAAGTTGAGATAAATTAATTTAAAAATTTGATTTACAGCAATTTAGGCCAAATATTTTTTGAATACTATATGGAAAAATAAAGTGATTTGATTCCAAAATTTTATCAATACACTTATAAATTATAATTTTTTTTAATATTTATTTGCACATATTAAGATCTTTTTTAATATTTGTTGTCGCTAGATATTTTATAGACTACTAAATCGTAAGTATGAAGAAGACTAATGTAAACTTCGATCAGGAAAAACTAAAGTATTCCTCTGATCTGATGAGAGCGATTGCTCATCCGCTGAGATTGAAGATCCTGGAGTTCATTGACCGGCATGAAGTCACCAATGTAAATAAGATCTACAATACCTTGAAGATTGAGCAAAGCATTACTTCGCAACATCTTAAAATATTGAAAAGCGTAGGCCTAGTAGATAATAATAAAGAAGGCAAGTTTAAACACTATCAGATCGATTACAAAAAGGTCATGAACATCGAAAAAGCCATTGCTAATTTTAATGCTGCTGTGGCCGCCGCTTCGAATCATTGATTATGGCGAGTGAGACTCATCCCAAAAACAGGTATTATTTTAAGTTTTTCCTTCTACTTCCCTCAGCAGTTCTTCTCCAAAAACAAACAATAAGTCGGGTATCATTTGGCTTCTGATGACTGCAATTCTGCATGCATCAGGATTTGGTCTGGTCTGATACATTCGTATCAAATTCTCCAGGCAACGCATCTTTTACTTGTTCCAATTCCACCTCAGCGGTCTCTATTTTTTTTATTGATTTCTCATCTGCAGATTTGAAGAAATTACGATAAAAAACAATCAAAGCGATCACCCCGGTTGAGATTGCCGTATCCGAAATATTAAAGACAGGCCTAAAAAACTGGAAAGGCTTGCCTCCCATAAATGGAATCCAATCCGGCATTTTCTGTACATCGATCAACGGGAAATAAAGCATGTCCACCACCCTGCCAAACAAGAATGGGGCATATCCTTTGCCATGTGCCCATTCTGCCAATGACCCTTGATAATAAGACTCAGTAAACATCAAACCGAAAAATGCAGAATCGAGAATGTTCCCAATAGCACCGGCTAAAATCAACGAAAAGCATATCAATAGACCTTTCTTTTCATTCGAGCGGATCAATCTGAAAAGTATGTAGACCAAAAAACCAATAGCAACAATTCGGAATAAGCTAAGCAATAATTTACCGGTATTGCCCCCCAAGGATATACCAAACGCCATTCCCTCGTTTTCCACAAAATGCAAACGGGCCCAATTCAGCCCCAGCATTTTAATTTCTTCGCCATATACCATATGGGTTTTAACCCAGATTTTAAGCCATTGATCCAATACCAAAACCAAGAGTACAGTGAAAATGCATAAAATACTTCTGTCGCGTGAAGCAGCAGGACTTTGTGTTGTTATTTCCATTCTTGAACGCCGCAAAGGTAAGGATAATCTTTCTGCTGGATTCAGATGTCACCTTAAGAAAAAAGTCCAGGATCATCTGCAGGCAATCTATACCCAATAATTAGTATTAACTTTTACTGTTTACCATTCTTACAAGGCCACTGGCCAATAGGTATTGTGCAAGAATATAGGTTACCATGACGATAAAATGTCCATACGGTAGTTCCCATTTAAATTTTCCAATCGCCAGCACTGAATCCGAGACCATAAAGAGAATGGATCCTACACCAATCAACAGGCCCACCGAATGATCCATTGAATACATGCGCCAACTATTCAACGACATCATGGTCAGACAAAATCCATATGCAGTAACTGGTATTTTCATACTCATTGGCATTCCGGGATATAATATGGCCAACAGGATTACAAAAACGAATAAATAAAGCCAACCAACCCGGCTGGGGTAGGGTTTATTGGACATCCTAAAGAAGGTAATAATATAAAATATTTGGGCTATCAAAAAGGATCCCAATCCGGCAAAAAAAAACAAGGCTGACTTCGAATCAAATAATAATAATACATCTCCCAGAGTGCTAAAACACAAAGCTGACAGGACTGTATAAAAAGCAGGTTCTTTTCTCTGTAACGTGTTAAAAACTCCTACGATCAGGGACGGAATCAAGAAACATTTTGACCAAAAAGCTATTTCATTCCAACCTAATAAAATAGAAACCAGCTGGACAACCGATATACCTAAAAATAGTAAATAAGGCCTGTTACTCATTTTTGACGCGGTCGATCGTTTCTTTGGCTTTATCGCTAAATTCTTTAAAAAGAGGCTTGACCATCGCAAACATCTCCTTTGATTTATCCGGCAATGTTTGCAATGCAGCATACGTATAACTACTGGACTTGGTAGTCTGGGGTATTAGCCTTACCTGGTCTGCAAACCAGAGGCCATAACTCAATAAAATCATAAACATAAAACTCAGGATGATGCCGCCCATGACCTGATTAAACAAATTCAGTTTGATTGCTTTCAGCAAATCCTCGAATCGATTGCCGAGAAACCGAATTAAAAATAAAGTCAAAACAAACATCAGTGCAAAGCCGATCAAAAAGATTAATGGACTGTGGCTACCGGTGGCCTTCTCAAGCAATTTTACCAGGAAAGGTGATAGTTTTAATGCAGCAATCAAACCTACGAAAATAGAAACCACACCAAACAAAGTTTTGATAATGCCTTTAGTATAGCCGATATAAAAACCAAATACGGCCACAATTAATGCAAGGATATCAATTGTCATATTAAAATTTGAATTTAAAAGTTCAATATTAGTAATTAGTCATGGGCAACCATAAAAAAATCGACAAAGAAATACATTTAATTGTTAAAGAATTATATTTCTGCGTATATTGGCAAGGTATTCGTAGTTTACTACAAAGAATATTTGGGGTTACGTGTCTATTTGTGTTTTTATATTATTTGGTTTATTCCATGCTGATGGTGCGTCGGGTACTTTCAAAGTAACCCAATTAAACGATACATTACCCGCGGTATTTGAAATAGGAGAATATAGCGATGAGTATGAAAAGACCATTGCTCAATACCCCACCCTGCTGCAAGCATGTCATGATGATGTATATCTTGCCTACGATAAATGGCTCTACATGCTTAACGAAATCGAATCATTGGCACTTAGCTACGGAGTTTCATTAAAAGGGGCGCGATTGTATCTTTCTGTCGTTTGGAATGCAAATGGCACCATACGTCACATCGCTTATTATCCAAAGTCAGATTCCCAGATCCTTCATAAAAAGTCTATTCAAAACTTGCTGGAGCAATTTGTAAAAAGTTTTAAACTGCCCATCACTTCGAATCAGCCAATCACGAATTACGGAAGTGCTTCATTTCCTATTCCGGTAAGAAAACAGATAGCATCCAAGAATTGATTCACTGATCTTTGTAGATCACGGATCATTCATATTATTTCTTTTCGTACTTCCAATTTCTGCCCTTACCTTCCGCGACCCATTCTATCATCGTTTCGATGCGTCGTTGCCGCGTTTCCATCGCCTTAGCACCTTCGATCCAGGTGATGTATTCTCTTTTATGAGATGGTGGAAATTTTAAAAAGTTTTCTTTTGCTTTTTTATTTTTTGCCAGGGCTTTGACGATGTAATCGGGAATGGTTACTTCCGCAGGCAATTTTGTTTTGGGTACCCGCGGTTGCTTTACACCCTGATCATTCAATGCACATGCTTCCTTGATCATTTTGATTAATATCTTATCTGACGGCAAATCTTTTAGCGATGTGATACGACCAAATCGTCCCATGGAATGATTTTCACTC
>CALMKY010000594.1 GCA_937867195.1 uncultured Saprospiraceae bacterium
CTGCCACTGCCTATTCGTGAGCGGATACCAATCACTGATTTTTCAATCTTAACGGCATGGATAATACAACCTTCCGCCACAATGGAGTCTTTGAGTAAAGTTCCTGAAATTTTAGACGGAGGTAATGTACGGGCACGGGTATAGATCTTGTTTACATTATCAAATAAATTAAAATCAGGTATACGGTCTGTTAGTCCCAGGTTGGCTTCAAAGAAGGATCGGATATTACCGATATCCGTCCAGTATCCTTCAAATTGGTAACTGAGTATTTTGTGCTTTCCAATGGATTGAGGTATGATTTCTTTTCCAAAATCAATCGTCGTGGGATCATTCATTAATTCTACCAATAATTCCCTATCAAAGACATAGATCCCCATAGAAGCAAGATACAGACGACCCTTCGACTTCATATAATCACTGACTTCAGATTTCCAGTTTAAGATTTCAGTAGCATTCGGCTTTTCTATAAAGCTGGTAATCATACTATCATGGTCTGTCTTCATGATCCCAAATTCGGTACCTTCTTCTGCTTTTACAGGTAAAGTAGCGATGGTAATCCTTGCCCCGGTTGCAATGTGACGGTCAATCAGGAGATTAAAATCCATTTGATATAATTGATCTCCTGAAAGGATCAGTACATATTTAAAACTGTGACTCAGAAAATGATGCATGCTTTGTCGTACCGCATCCGCCGTTCCCTGAAACCAATCTTTATTGGACATGGTTTGCTCGGCTGCCAGCAGATCTACAAATGCATTGCTAAACAAACTGAAATTGTATGAATTTTTAATATGCCGGTTGAGGGAAGCTGAGTTAAATTGAGTCAATACAAACATCCGAGTGATATTGGAATTGATACAATTAGATAATGGTATATCCACCAATCTGTATTTACCAGCTATTGGAACAGCAGGTTTACTTCTTGATGAAGTTAATGGAGATAAACGTGTACCTGCACCACCTCCTAGAATAACGGCTACTACTTTTGAGCTTATTGATGATGTCATATGACTTCGTTAATTAAATAAATGAACAGAAAAGTT